>DASQHW010000026.1:0-4442 GCA_035631895.1 Acidimicrobiia bacterium
CGAGCCGGCGTCTGCCGCGTCTGTCGCGGGACTGTTGCAGGCCTCCGAGCTCGGGCTCCTCGCGCCCGGTGAGACCGTGGTGTGCACGGTGACGGGCCACGGACTGAAGGACCCCAACCGCGCGATCGCGGAGATCGAGGCGCGACCTGCCGTCGACGCCGCGGTCGACGCAGTGTTGGAGGAACTGGGGTTGTGACGACGAAGCGACGGATCGCGTTGTTCGCCGCCTTCACGATCATCCTCCTCGCAGCGCTGACGGTGGCCGCGGTGACGAGCGCCACGGGCGATCGCCGCGCGGGCGAAGACTCGCCGATGCTGGCAACGACGTCTGCGCCGGGGACGTCGACGACGGCACCCCACTCGGCAAAGAAGGCCGTGAAGGCCCTGCCGCGGCCCGATCCGGCGCCTGCAGACCCGTACGCGCCGACTCCGATCGTGCAGGTGGGAGTCGTCGAGATTCCGAAGATCGGGCTGGTGCACCCCGTCTACGAGGGCATCACGCTGACCGTGATCGACCACGGCCCCGGTCACTGGCCCGGGAGCGCGATGCCGTGCGAGGCTGGGAATGCCGTGTTCCCCGGTCATCGCGTGACGCACTCGCACCCGTTCATCGACCTCGACCGCCTGTCGCCCGGTGACCAGATCGTCTTCCGAATGCCGGGGAGGGACTGCGTGTACGCCGTGACCGGAACGCAGATCGTGCGTCCCACCGACGTGTGGGTTACCGATCCCACGCCGCAACCGACCGTGACACTCATCGCGTGTCACCCCAAGCACAGCGCGGCCCAGCGCATCGTCGTGAAGGGCCGGCTCATCGGTGTCATCCCGAGGCCGAAGCGATGAGTCGCCCGGTCGCCCTCGTCACAGGCGCGTCGACCGGCATCGGCGAGGAGTTCGCCCGTCAGCTCGCGGCCCGCGGCAACGACCTCGTGCTCGTCGCGCGCGACCGAGCACGTCTGGACGCGCTCGCCAAGGAGCTCGCGGAGGCGAGAGGCGCGCACGCGGAGGTCCTCGCGGCCGACCTGACCAACGATGAGCAGCTGGCCGCGGTCGAAGAGCGGGCCCGCAATGTCGATGTGCTCGTCAACAATGCGGGTTACGGGAGCTTCGGCAACTTCTACGAGCTCGACCTCGCGGTCGAGGTTCGTGAGGTGCAGCTCAACGTGCTCGCGCTCATGCGACTCACCCACGCCGCGGCGGCAGCCATGGCTGCCCGTGGGAACGGCGCGATCCTCAACGTGTCGTCACTCGCCGGCTTCCAACCCGGACCGATGAACGCGACGTACTCGGCCACGAAGGCGTTCGTGACGTCGTTCACCGAGGCGGTGCACGAGGAGATGAAGGGCACCGGCGTCTCCGTCAGCGTGCTGTGTCCGGGCTTCACCCACACCGAGTTCCAGGAGCGCGCGAACGCGCCGGCGAGCGGTGTGCCGGGCTTCATGTGGCAGAACGCTCCCGAGGTCGCGGCCGCGGGCCTCGACGGCCTCGCCCGGAACAAGGCGGTCATCATCCCCGGATCGGTGAACAAGGTGCTCGGCACCTTCTCGAACATGACTCCCGATGCGGTGACACGACGCGTCTCCGCGGTTGTGCTCAAACGCGCCGGCCACTGAGTCGGGGTACGTCGCGGCAGCCCGTACACTTCCCGCCCGATGAAGTACCTGGTCTTCGTGCCCGACGGCTGCGCGGACGTCCCCCTTCCGGAGCTCGACGGCAGGACGCCGCTCGAAGCCGCGCGCATGCCGAACGTCGCGAAGCTCGCGGCGCGAGGCGTTGTCGGTCGCGCGGCTGTCATCCCGCCCGGGCTCCCACCGGGCAGCGACGTCGGGAACATGTCGATCCTGGGCTTCGACCCTGCTCGGTACCACACCGGCCGCGCACCGATCGAGGCTGCGGCAATGGGTGTCGAGGTCGGGCCCGACGAGGTCGCATACCGTTGCAACCTCGTCACGCTTTCCGACGGCGAGCACCCGCGGATGGTTGATTTTGCGGCGGGACACCCGACGAACGAGCAGAGTCACGCGATCATCGCGGCGCTCGACCGCTCGCTCGGCAACGGCAGGGACGGCATCCGTTTCCATCCCGGCGTCGAGTACCGGCATCTGTGCGTCGTCCCGCGCTCCTGGGAAGACGCCGAATGCACGCCACCCCACGACCTCACCGGCAAGCCCGCAGTGCTGCCGAACGGGAGCGCGGCGCCGAAACTCAACGCGTTGATGGAGGCGTCCCGGGAAGTCGTCGGCAAGGCTGCACGATCAGTCGATTCACAGGCGACGCAGATATGGCTGTGGGGACAGGGATGCAAGCCGCAATTACCGAACTTCGAAGCCACCTACGGCGTCGCGGGCCGTATGACCTCGGCGGTTGACCTCGTGCAGGGCCTCGGCGTCCTCACGGGTATAGAGGTCGTCGACGTACCCGGCGCGACCGCAGGGTTCGACAACGACTACATCGCGCAACGCGAAGCGTGTCTCCGCTCGCTCGACGACCGCGACCTGTTCGTGGTGCACATCGAGGCGACCGACGAAGCCGGACACCAAGGCCGGGCCGACATCAAGGTTGATGCGCTCGAGCGCTGGGACACCGACGTCATCGGACCGATCGTCGAGGCGCTCGACGCCGCGCAGCAGGCCTACCGGATCTTGCTCGTGCCCGACCACGCGACGCCCTGCGACATCAAGACCCACAATGCGGATCCGGTGCCGTATTTGCTGTTCGACACCGAATATCCAGGTCCGGGTGGTGTCTATACCGAGACTGCAACGGCGGAATGCACTCCGGTTCCCGGCCACTTGTTGATGCGCCGTCTGCTCGCACATTAAATCCTTCAGGAATAGGGTCACACGGCCGACTGTTGGGAAGATGCATTCCCGCCCTGCGAAGGTGTAGGGTACGAACTGGTCCTCGAGACCTCGCCCGACTTCTTCCGACTTCGTGGCGAGGGTCGGATCTCTCCACCGCTTCCGGCGTGGACAGCGGTGTGACGTCTTCCGAGGGTCTTCGGAATTTCACACTCCGGCCGCGGGGCGATGTTCTGCGCTCGGCCGGGAGGAGCACACATGAGCGATACGTTCGACCGTTCGCAGCTGGACGGGAAGGACAGGGAGCAGCTCTCCGAGATCGCGACGGCGCTCGGCGTGAAGTCGATCAGCCGCATGCGGAAGGCCGACCTCGTCGACGCAATCGTCAAGGCGACCAAGAGCTCGAACGGCGGGGCGACTGCGCCCAAGGCACGCAAGGTCCGCTCGACGCGAGCGGCGGAGATCGACGATCTCGCGTCGCTGGCGGACGAAGAGAACGCGCTCGCGACGCAGGACGCGCCCGACGACATGACGCTGATCCGGCCGGGGCGGCGAACCGGCACGAACGGCGGGAACGGTGCCGGGGCGTCCCAGGCAGCTCCCGCACCGGCGACCGAGGCCGACCCGACACCCGAGAGCCCGAGCACCGCGGTCCTCGCGCCGCCGGCGGAGGCAACGCCGGCGCAGGCAACGCCGCCGGTGGAGGGCGGGCAGACCCACCAGCAGCCACAGCGTCATCCCGGCGCACAGGACCAGCAATGGCGTGGCGACGACGACGGCAGTGGCAACCGACGGCGCCGCCGTCGTCGCGGCCGCGACCGCGTGCCGGGCGAGGGCGCCGGGCAGGGCCCGCAAGGCGGGCAGGGCCGTCCCGATCGCGCCGAGCGCAACGAGGACTACACCGGTGAGCTGATCGACGTCGAAGGCCTGCTCGACCTGCGCGACGAGGGCTACGGCTTCCTCCGTACCTCCGGTTACCTCGCCGGTCGCAACGACGCGTACGTCTCGGCATCGCAGGTGCGCCGCTTCGGGTTGCGCAAGGGCGATTACGTGAAGGGTGCGACGCGACCGCCGGCGAGCAGCGAGAAGTACCCGGCGCTCGTCCGCGTCGACGTCATCAACGGCATGACGCCCGACGAGGCGCGAGGCCGAGTGCGGTTCGAAGATCTCACCCCGTTGTTCCCCGACTCGAGGCTCCGGCTCGAGCTCGACGGTGAGCCGGGTGAGATCACCGGCCGGATCATCGATCTCATCTCGCCGATCGGAAAGGGCCAGCGCGGCATGATCGTGTCGCCGCCGAAGGCTGGCAAGACCACGATCATCAAGCAGATCGTGTACTCGATCGAGCGCAACAACCCCGAAACCCACGTGATCGTGCTGCTCGTGGACGAACGTCCCGAAGAGGTCACCGACATGCGGCGGCACGTGCTTCGTGCCGACGTCGTGGCGTCGACGTTCGACCGGCCGTCCGATGAGCACTGCCACATCGCCGAGCTCACCATCGAGCGCGCCAAGCGTCTGGTCGAGGGCGGGACCGACGTCGTCATCATCCTGGACGGCATCACGCGGCTCGCTCGCGCGTACAACCTCGCCGCGCCCGCATCGGGCAGGATCATGTCCGGTGGTATCGACGCCGGTGCG
>DASQHW010000027.1:0-2419 GCA_035631895.1 Acidimicrobiia bacterium
ACCGAGCTCGAGCGCGCGCCAGAGGGCGCGCTTCGTTGCGGCCATGGCCGCGGGCGAGTTCCGCGCGATCTTCTCGGCGAGCTCCTGCGCTGCATCCCGCAGCCGCTCGGGCGGATGGACGACTTCGCTCACCATGCCGAGCTGGTACGCCCGCGAGGCAGGCATGCGCTCGTACCGGCCGACCAACGCCATGCGCATGACCGCTTCGACCGGCATCTTCTTCATCAGCCCGATTGCTTCGACCGCGACCACCTCACCGATCGACACGTGCGGGTCGAAGAACTCGGCGTCGGAGGCCGCGATCACGATGTCGGCATCGGCGACCCAATGGAAGCCGCCACCGGCGCAGATGCCGTTCACGGCCGTGATGACCGGCTTCCACACGTCGTTGTGCCACGACGTGAAGTGGAAGTCGAAGTTCTCGACGGACTCCCGGTAACGCTCCATCCCGATGCCGTCGCTCGCGATCTCGCTGACATCCACACCGGTCTGGAACGCGCGCCCTTCACCGGTGTGCACGATCACGCGCACGTCGGGATCGGCTGCGAGGGTTCGCCACGCGACCTCGAACTCGTCGCGCATCGTGGCGTTCATCGCGTTCAGCTGCACCGGCCGGTTGTTGATCAGCCAGCCGACGGCACCACGCCGTTCCAGGATCAGCGTCTCGAGTGTCGGGTATTCCAATGACTAGCTCCTCGGGATGTCGCGCCAGGGCGCACCCTGCCACGGATCGGGCTCACGCGGCAGGCCGAGCACGCGCTCGCCGACGATGTTCTTGTTCACCTCTGTCGTCCCGCCCTCGATCGTGTTGGCGCGGCTGCGAAGCATCCCGCGCACCTCCCACGGCACGTCACCTTCCCATGCCGCCGCACGAGCGCCGAGCAACGTCATCGCGCAGAGCTGGATGCGCTGGTTGAGATCGGCCTGGTGCACCTTGCCGACCGAGCTCTCCGGCCCCGGCGCGCGTCCCGCCTTCACCTGTGCCCGCACCCGCTGGTTGGTCCAGTCGCGGATGCGCTCCTCGCTGTAGACGCGCATCAACTCCTGGCGGACGACGGGCCCGCACTTCGCACCGCTCGCTCGCGCGAGGGCGAACAGATGCTCCGCGCCACGGCCACCGATACGGTCGACGCCTCCGGAACCGGCGCCCGACACCATCTGGCGCTCTCCCGACAATGTCGCGGCGGCGACCTTCCAGCCAGCACCCACCGCACCCACGCGCATTGAGTCCGGCACGACCGCACCGTCGAGGAAGACCTCGTTGAAATCCACCTCGCCGCCGATGTGACGCAACGGGCGCACTTCCACACCGGCCTGGTGCAGGTCGAGGAGGAAGTACGTGATGCCCTGTCGCTTCGGTACCTCCGGGTCGGTACGTGCGAGCAGCACGGCGAAGTCGGAGGTGTGCGCCCACGTCGTCCACACCTTCTGGCCCGTGACGATCCACGTCTCGCCGTCGAGCTCCGCGCGACATGCAAGCGACGCGAGATCGGAGCCCGCGCCCGGCTCGCTGAACAGCTGGCACCACTTCTCCTCGTTGCGCACCATCGGCGGCAGGAACCGCAGGCGTTGCTCCTCGGTGCCGTACGCGAACAGCGCGGACGCGGTGTTGTTCAGGCCCAACGGATTCAGGCGCCCGAGGTTGTAGGGCCGCAGCTCCGTTTCGATGGCGCGCGCCACCGGCACGGTCAGGTCGAGACCGCCGTACGGCACCGGCCAGGTCGGGACGACGAGGCCCGATGCCGCGAACACCGGGTACCACGCCTCGTACTCGGCACGTGTCCGCACTGCCCGCACCGCCGCCGCGCCGCCGCGCCGGCCGGCGTCGAGCCACGACCGCGGAACGTTGATCTCGGTCCACTCCCGCACCGCGTCGAGCGCCGTTTCGACCGGCGTGTCGCGCGTGAGGTTCATCGCCCTTCGAAGCGTGGCGCGCGCTTCTCGGCGAACGCCGTCAGGCCCTCGCGGAAATCCTGCGTGCGTGCCGAGAGCTCCATCGCGAATGCCTCGTTCGCGAGGTGCTCCTCGAGGGAAGTGCCGGCGCCCGCATGCAACAGCCACTTCGTGAGCCCCAGTGCGACGGTAGGACCCGTCGCGAGGCGACGCACGATCTCGTCGACGGCCGCGTCCAACTCTTCCTGCGCGACCGCGCGATGGATCAAACCCCAAGCGTCGGCCTCCTCCCCGCTGAGGGCGCGCCCGAGCAGCAACAGCTCCCGAGCCCGTACGTCCCCGGCGCGTCGCGGCAACAACCATGTGGCGCCACTGTCCGGCGTGAAGCCGCGCTCGGCGAATGGCTGCCAGAAGCGTGCGTCGCCCGCGGCGATCGTGAAGTCGGCAGCGAGCGCGAGCTGAAAGCCGATGCCGGCCGCCCAACCCCGCACCTTGGCGACGACCGGCACCTGGATCGCGCAGATCT
>DASQHW010000028.1:0-5915 GCA_035631895.1 Acidimicrobiia bacterium
AGGACACGTCGATGCCCAGTGGTGCCATCAACCGGTCGGCCGGTCCCTTGACTGGTGCGCCGCCGACGATGGGACTCACACCCACGACTCGGGCGCGCCGGGACGCAAGGACCTCGCGAATGCCCGGCACGGCGAGCAGCGGACCGATCGAGATGACGGGATTGGACGGGCAGATCACGATCGTGTCGGCGTCGCGCAACGCTTCGAGGACGCCCGGTGCAGGTCGTGCCGCGTCGGCGCCTTCGAAGTGCACTGCCACGACGGGCGATTCGGCCCGCTCGCCGACGAACCACTCCTGCATCGCCAGCTCTTCGGTTCCGTGCTCGCGCGCGACGGTGATACGCGTACGCACGCGGTCGTCCGACATCGGGAGCAGCCGTACGTCCAGACCCCACGCGGCACTGATCTCCGCGGTCACCGAGGAGAGGGGCATGCCGGCGCGCAGCCGTTGCGTGCGGTAGACGTGGGTCGCGAGATCCTTGTCGCCGAGGCGAAACCACGTCGGCACGCCGAAGCGCGCGAGCGCATCGAGCGTCGCGAAGGTTTCTCCCTCGAGTCCCCAGCCCTGGGCCGTGTTGGATGCGCCTGCGAGCGTGTAGGTGACCGAATCCAAGTCGGGCGAGACGTGCAGGCCGTGGAACTCGTCGTCGTCGGCCGTGTTGACCACCACGACCACCTCGGAGGGGGGTACGACGCGCAGCAGCCCGTCGAGGAAACGGGCGGCGCCGACTCCACCGGCAAGCGCGGCAAGCATGCGTCGAAGCTAGCGCCGGTCACGCGACGACGCGGCGCCGACGGGCCGCGTCGTCCTTGCAGAGTCGGGGTGATCAGGCGGCGGTGCCGGCGAGCTCGCGCACCCGGGCGGCGACAGGCTCCATTGCCTGCACGACGCGCTCCGGGATCTCGCCGAGCTGGGCCTGCACCTTCACGACGACCGGCTCGACACGCTTGCCGACCTGCTCGCGCAGATCCTGGGCCCGGGCGACCGTCGTGCGAACCTGCTCCTGGGATCGCGAGCGCGCCGTACGCGACTGCGCTTGGAGCCTGGTCTGCGCGTCGAGGGTGTTCTTGTGCACGCACTCGCCGGCCCTGACTGCACGCTCACGCAGCCGGCGGCTGCCGGTCTGGGCCTGTTGGATGCCCATCACGCCGAGGCCGATCGCGATGTAGCCGGCGTCGGTGAGGTTCTTGCGGAGATCGCTGGTCGCCATCGAGGACACTCCTTGGGCGTCGTTCCCGGCGGGAATCGTCGGGTCGGTTACGTCGTGGCCGGGCCGTACGTCGCACGGCGGGATGCTCGCGATACTAACACGACGTGCTAACTATTGCAAGCATTCGTGATCGGGCGCACAAAATCGCGTATCGGGACGGGCTATGTTCTTTCGGCCCCATGGACACCATCGAGCCTGCGATCAGCCCCCAGCTGCTCGAGAGTGACGACGAGACCGGCGCCGTCCAGGTGGCGCCGCCCGTGGTCGCCGTCCTCGTCACGCGCGACCCCGGCCCGTGGCTGGAAGAAGCCCTCAGGGCGCTCGCCGGGCAGGACTACCCGGCGCTGTCCGTCCTGGTCCTGGACAACGGCTCGGTCGAGGACCCGACGGCGCGGATCGCCGCGGCCATGCCCGGCGCGTTCGTGCGCCGCCGCGGTCAGCAAGCTGCGGACGGGCTCGGGTTCCCTTCCGCGGCGAATGAGGCGCTCGACATCGTCGAGGGTGCAACCTTCCTGCTGTTCTGCCACGACGACGTGACGCCCGACCGGGATGCCGTGCGGCTCATGGTCGAGGAGGCGTACCGGTCGAACGCGGGCATCGTCGGCCCCAAGTTCGTGCAGGACGAGCACCCCGAGATCCTCCTCGAGGTCGGGATGGCGGTCGACCGCTACGGCGTGCCGTTCTCCGGCATTGAGCCCGACGAAGTCGACCAGGAACAACACGACGCGGTGCGCGACGTGTTCTTCGTATCGAACGCCGCGATGCTCGTGCGCACCGACCTCTTCCACGAGCTCGCCGGATTCGACCCGGCGACGTTCCCGGGCGCCGACGACGTGGACCTGTGCTGGCGCGCTCGCCTCGCCGGTGCGCGGGTGATCGTCGTGCCCGCAGCGCGTGTGCGCCACCGACAGGCGACCGCTGATGAGACTCGCCCGCCCGCGGCACTCGAGCCGCAGGAAGTGCGCGCGAAGACCCGCAGCCGGATCCGCGTGCTCTGCAAGTCCTATTCGGGACCGTCGCTGGTCTGGGTGCTTCCGTCGGCGTTGATCCTCGGGCTCGCGGAAGTCCTCGGGCTCCTGTTGACGGGGAGAGTGCGACGCGGCACCGCGTTGCTCGCGGGATGGCTCTCGGCGTTTGCGCACCCGGGTGAGCTCCGCCGCGCGCACGTGAAGACACAGCGTCTGCGCCGTGTGGACGACGGCGACGTCCGTGACCTGATGATCCGCGGCAGCGCACGGCTCCGCGCGCTGGTCACCACACGGCTGCATGCCGCTGAACACCTGACGGACGTCTCGAGTCGCACGCGTCTCCGGGTGCAGAGCGCCGCGGAGCGGCTGCGGCGCGCTCCCGCGGTCATCGCCTCCGTTTTGGCGGCGTTGGTGCTGTTCGGTTCTCGCTCGCTGCTTCTCGGAAGGGTTCCCGCGGTCGGGGACTTCCAGCCGTGGCCCGGCGCCGGTGCTGCGTGGGCGACGTTCGCGGGCTCGTGGCGCCTGACCTTCATGGGATCGGAGCACGCGGCAACGCCTGCATTCGGGCTCATCTCGCTGTTCGACGCATTGCTCCTCGGTCACGCGGGTCTCGCGCGATCGCTCGTCGTCGGAGGCGCGCTGCCGCTCGGCGCGTGGGGCACCTTCCGGCTGGTGCGGCCGTTCGCCGTCTCGGCACTGCCGGCGGTGGCCGCCACCGTCGCGTACGCCGCCAATCCCGTCGCGCGAAATGCAATATGGCGGGGAGAGCTCGGACCGCTCGTGTGCTTCGCGCTCGCGCCGTTCGTGCTCACCGCATTCGTCCGCGCGATCGACGATGACGATGGCAGGTTGCCGCGTCCGCATCGCATGCTCACTGTCGGCCTGCTCGTCGCGGTCGCGGCATCGCTGTGGCCACCCGCGCTCGCGCTCGCGTTGCTGGTCGGCCTCGCATGCTGCATCGCCACGCCCTTCACGGGTGGTGCGCGGCCCGCGCTTCGTGCCGTGCCGCTCGTGGCGGTGGCAACGGGCATCGCCGTCTTGCTCTGCACGCCCTGGGTGTGGTCTCTGCTCGGCGCGGATGGCGCGACGCTCGGTCTGCAACCCCGCGGCCCGCTTTCGCTCGGCGCGATCCTGCACTTCGAGACGGGTCGGGCCGGTGCAGGCCTCGCTCCATGGGGCATCGTGGCGGCGGCCGCGGTTCCGCTCGCGATCGCGACCGGCAATCGCCTCGCCTGGGCCACGCGCGCATGGATGCTCGCAGCGTGCTCGTTCGCGCTCGCATGGCTGCCGAGCCGCCTGTCGCCGGGTGCTGCGGTACCGGCGCCCGAAGGTGTGCTCGTCGGCGCGGCGATCGGCCTCGCGTTCGCGTGCGGTCTCGGCGTCGCCGCGGTCCTCGACGACCTCCGCAGCTTCGGCTTCGGATGGCGGCAGGTGATGGCGGTCGTCGCCACGATCGGCGTGGGATGGGCGATGCTCGGGCTCACGGCCGACACGTGGTCGGGGCGCTGGGGTCTCGACGCCGAGGACTGGGCGTCGACGTACTCGTGGATGGAAACCGCCATGCCTGCGGGAGGTTTCCGTGTGCTCTGGGTGGGAGACCCGAATATCCTGCCTGCCGGCGCGAAACGAGTGGGGACGACAGGCTTCACGCTGACGCGCAACGGCCCCGGCGACGCGCGTGCTCAGTGGGCGGCGCCCGAGGACGGAGCCGATCGCGTGCTGGCGCGCGCCATCGACACCGCGACCTCGGGGCAGACGTCGCGGCTGGGGCACCTGCTCGCGCCGGCCGGCATCCGCTACCTCGCGTTCGTGACCCGTGCGGCGCCGTCTTCGGGGCCGGTCGGCACGCCGCAGACGCGCTTGGCCGATGCGCTCGCCCGTCAGCTCGACCTGACGGTCTCTCGCGTCGAAGCGAACAGCACGGTGTACCAGAACGAGGCCTGGTTCCCGGCGCATGCGCTCGTGGGGCCCGGGACGTCCGGGGTGAAGGTCGACGAACGCGACCCGCTCGCCGGCGCGCTCCGCTCCGATCCCGGAGGTGTCGTCGGCGTGCCGGCATCCGGCGCCCGCACCGCGCCGATCGGCCCCGGCACGCTGCTGTGGTCGGAGGCGGCGAATGGGCGTTGGCATGCGACAAGCGATGGGCGCACGCTCGCGCGTCGTGACGCGTTCGGTTGGACGAACGCGTTCACGGTCGAGGCGCACGCACCGGTTTCCGTGCATTTCCGCGCCGCAGTGGTCGGCCGGCTCCTGCGTTGGCTCGAGGTGCTCTGCTGGGCCGCGGTCGGAGCCGTGTGGTTCGTCACGCGTCGCCGCACGGGCACAGTCCACGTATGACGCTGCGCCGAGCGCCTTTCGTCGGCCTTCTCGTTGCGTTGGTCGTCGTCGGCGTCGCTGTGGGGAACGCCAAGGGGCGGCACCCCGACGCGCCGGCGTCACCTCCCCTCGCGTCGGGCTTGTCCGTCGCGTCGCCGCGTGCGGGAAGTGTGTGGTTCTGCCCGGGTCTGCCGAGTGGTCTGGCGGCGAGCAACGACCGCGTGACGATCTCGAACGTCGGCGACGCGCCTGTGGACGTCGTCGTCACGGTGCTTTCCGACAACGGGCCACCTTCGCAGAGCACGCTCACCGTCGGTTCGTCGTCCGTCGTGACGAAGGTGCGCGGCGATCTCGGACCGACAGGCGCGCTCACCATCGAAGGGTTCGGCGGGCAGATTGTCGTCGAGGAAGGCATCGACGGCCGTCCCGGCACGGAGGTGACGCCCTGCGCGACGCAAGGTGCAGTGCAATGGGACTTCGCAGCGGGCATGACATTGCGCGGCGTGCAGCAGTGGCTCGTGCTGGACAACCCGTTCGCTTCGGACGCCAAGGTGGATGTCACCCTGCGCACGAGTGCCGGAGTGCGACAGCCGGATCAACTGCAGAGCTTCGATGTCCGGCGCCGCTCACGAGCGGTGATCGCGTTGCACGACATCGCCGTACGAGAAGACCGGGTCGCCGTGCACGTGAACGCGCTCGCCGGCCGGGTGGTGGCGGCGCAGACGCTCGTGTTCACGACGGATGCGGGGATTCCGGGTGTTGCGACCACCCTCGGCACGCCTGCGTCGTCCGGCCAGTGGTTCTTCGCCGGCGGCGTATCGGCCGGCGGTGCGACGACACAGCTCGCGATCGTGAACGTCGGTACGGTCGACGCCCAGGTCGACGTCCAGATCCTCCCCGGGAACGATCAGGCCGTCGCCGCGGTGACGTTGAGCATTGCCCAGGACGAGGTCGTCTGGGCGCAACTCGGCGGTTGCGCGCCGGCCGGCGGCGCCAACAACTGCGTCCCCGTCCCGGCCGGCGTCGCGTATGCCGTCGACGTGCACACCGGAGGCGGTGCGTCGATCGTGGCGCAGACGCTGACTCGTGGTGCGCAGAGCTCGGACCAGCCCGGCGCCGCGACATCGCTCGGATCGCCGCAACCGGCGCGACGCTGGGTCTTCGGCACGGATCGCGTCGACCGCGAGCGCTCGACGACGTTGGCGATCTTGAACCCGCTCACCCAACCCGCAACGGTCGATGTGTCGGTGCTGCACGACGGACACGTCGAGCATCCCGAAGGGTTGCAGGCCATCACGGTCGCGCCCGGTCGCCGATCTTCGGTGCTCATCGTCGGGAGCCGCGGGCCTTCTGCAGCGCCGAGAGCGCTGATCGTCGACGCGTCTGCGCCGATCATCGTCGAGCGATCGCTCGTCGGCGC
>DASQHW010000029.1:0-16414 GCA_035631895.1 Acidimicrobiia bacterium
CGCGCGCGGCGTCTCGTAACGAAGACCGTACGAGATCCGCGCACCGGCCGGCAGTTGCTGTACGTGCGAGACCTGCGCCTTCACCGACATCGCAGGTTCGAGCGCGACGCGGCCGGCGAGGGCAGGTGCGGGTGCGATCCCGTACGCGCCGATGCCGATCCGAACCAGGTCGTAGCGCGCGGCCGGCATGGTGAGGGTTGCTGCGGTGTTGCAGGCGTGCACCAGGCCCGTGGGTAGCGCACGGCTGCGCAAGACGTCGAGCACGTCTTCGAAGGAGCGTCGCTGGCGGTCCGTATAGTCGTTGCCGGGCTCATCGGCAACCGCGAAGTGCGTGCACACACCCGCGAGTGACAACTCGGGACGCTCGACGACGTGCGCAGCGAAATCGGCGGCTTGTGCCGGTGCACAGCCCACGCGATGCATCCCGGTGTCGACCTTGACGTGCACATCGAGCGGTTCCGCGTGACGCGTCGCCACCGCCTTCGCGAGCGCGTCGATGCCTGCTGTCGTGTACACCACGGGTGTCAGGCCAAGAGCGATGACTGCATCCGCAGCTTCGGGGACCGGTTCCGAGAGCACGAGGATCGGCGCGTCCACGCCGGCCTCACGCAACTGTGCCCCCTCCTCGACCAGCGCGACCGCGAGCGCACGCGCACCCCCGTCCAGCGCGGCGCGGCCGACAGCCACCGCGCCGTGCCCGTACCCGTCGGCCTTCACGACCGCGCACACCTGCGCAGGTGCGACCACCTCGGCGAAGATACCGACGTTGGCGCGTACGGCGCCGAGGTCGATCTCGGCCCACACCGGCCGGTGCGTCGTCGTGCTCACGTCGTCCGCGCGATGAATCGGACGATGTCGGCGCGCGTGACGATGCCCACGACTTTTCCGTCGGCATCGACGACCGGCACGCTGTTGACGTTCCGCTCGTGCATGAGCGTCGCGACGTCCTCGAGCGTTGCGTCAGGGCTGATCGTCGGAGGTGCGTCCTCCATGACTTCGCGCACGGATGCGCCCGCGATCTTCTTCAACTCCTGCTCGAGGTGCTTCATCTCGCCGGGGAACGGCATACCCAACCCGAGGAAGTTGATGAACGTCGGCACGTGCACACGTGCCTCGGAGGCGATGAGGTCGTCGTCACGCAAGACGCCCGCGAGCTTGCCCTCGTCGTCGATGACCAGCAGCGATGCGACGCCCTTGTCGGCGAGGACGTCTGCTGCGTCGCTGACCGACGCCTCCGGACGGACCGCGATCAGATTCGTCGACATGATGTCGCGCACCAACGTGTCGGCGGGCATTCATTCCTCCCAGGGGTCGGATCCCGACCGCAACGCGTCAAGCGTACGGTGCAGCGCGGCGATGAGGTCGGTTGCAACGAGATCCGGGGCGGTGCCCGCCGCGCACGCGGCGCGACCGTGCACGTAGGCACCGGTCGTCGCGGCGTCGAACGGCGGCGCGCCGTTCGCGCGCAGGCCGGCAATGACGCCGGTGAGCACATCACCGGTGCCGGCCGTTGCAAGCGCCGGCGTGTCGCTGCGGTTGACGATCGCGTTGCCGCCCGGCGCCGCGACGACGGTTCCGGGCCCTTTCAGCAGCACGATCGCATCTGTGCGGTTCGCGAGGTCACGCGCGGCTGCAACCCGGTCGGCGCCCGCAGGCGCGCCGGCAAGTCGCGCGTACTCGCCGGAGTGCGGCGTCAGAATCGCGGGAGGAAATCCGGCGCGGTGTCGTTGACGGAGGGGCGCGAGATCCACGGCGAGCGCGTTGAGCGCGTCGGCGTCGACGACGATGGGCGTCGCACACTCCGCGACGATCTGGCGCACTGCCGCCTGCGTACGCTCGTCCCGGCCGAGGCCGGGCCCGATCGCGACCGCGTGGAATCGCTCGACGTCCTTCAGCACCACACCGGCCGCGTCCGCGTCGAGGCTTCCCTCAGGTGTCGCCGGCAGCGCCCGGGCCACGATCTCACCGGTCGACGCGCGGGCCGCCGCCTCGGGGCCCGGCAGCGCGCACACGACCATCCCGGCGCCACACCGGGCCGCCGCGTGGCTCGCCATCAGGGGGGCCCCGACCATGCCCGTGGATCCCCCGACGATCAGCGCGCCCGCCGTCCACTTGTGCGCGTCCGGTAGGCGGTGAGGCAGCCGCAGATCGGCAACGTCGAGAACGTGAAGGGTTGGCTCCCCGACGTCGATGCCGATGTCGGCGACCTCCACGCGTCCGGCGTGGCTCCGGCCGGGCTCGAACAGCAGCCCCGTCTTGAAGGCGGCGAAGCACACCGTCTCGTCGGCGCGCACGGCGCTGCCGTGTGTCTCACCGGTCGCTCCGACGACACCCGATGGGATGTCGACGGCAAGCGTCGGCACCGCGGCATCCGCGAGCGCATCGGCAACGAACGCCGCTTCGCCGGCGAGCACGCCGCGGAAGCCGGTGCCGAACATCGCGTCGATCGCGAGGTCGGCGCGCGCCAGCGCACGGGCGAATGCGGCGTGGTCGATGCCGTCGGCCAGCGCGAACACCGCAACGCCGATCCCTCGGTCGCTCAGCCTTCGCGCCGCGCCAATCCCGTCGGCGCCGTTGTTGCCCTTGCCCGCGACGACCACGACTCGACGGCCGTAGGGCCCGGCGAGCATCCGTCGCGCGTGGCGCGCCACCGCAGCCGCTGCCCGCTCGATGAGCACCGTTTCGGGCGTTCCCGCCGCGATCGCGCGCGCGTCCGCTTGGGCCATCTCCTGCGGCGTGAGGACGGGTCTCACGGCGCCGTGGGCGAATCGACCGGAGGGAGCGAGCGCCAGTGGTTCGCGAGCGCGACGACGGGGTCGGTGAGCAACTCGACGAGGTCGATCGTGCCGAGCACGTCGTCTCGCATCACGGGCTCGGTCTCGGTGACCTGGTCGGCGATCGCGCGGTAGCGATCTCGGTAGCCCTCGAGGACGCGGCGCGCCGCGTCGCCGGCGAGACGATGACGGAACTGCACGTGCAGCAGCGTGAGCCCGTTCGTCTGGTTGCCCTTGACCTCGGGAACGAGGATGAGCGTCCGGCCGTCCGCCCCGCGCGCGACGGTCACCTCACGCTCGCTCGCGGCCCGGTGCTTGGTACCGCGAAGCACTGGATAGGCGTCCGTGCGCGACGGGATGTCGCGGGCGATGCCACCGCGATCGATCACGTGGATCGTGTCGCCGGTGATGTTGTAGCGCGTCCAGCCGCGAACTGCGTCGACGGTCGGGTCCAGCGCAACGAGCGTGCGGAGCGCCCGGTAGGTGAGGCTGTCGCGCGGGGCGCCGGCGGTGAGGACCTCCTGTACGAGCGGCACGTGCAGGAGCGTCTCGTCGGACCGCGAGATCCCGACGGTGACGGTCTTGGCCTGATGCTTGATCGCGTCGATCGGACGCGTCAGCTCCTCGATGGCCTTCGTCAACGCGGACGTGAGGTCCTCGATCACCGTGCTCGGCGTGCCGACCTTGCCGAGCTCGACCTGGTACGCGTCGAGGGGCACGATGCCTGTGGCGTAGCGCAACACCGATGCCAGGCGTACCGCCGTGCCGGCTTCGAGCGCACCGTCGTAGTTGCCGGTCGCGAGCCCGTCGAAGAATTGGGCTGCCAGGGGCTCGAGCGCTCCGCCGAGCACTTCGAGGGGATCGCGTCCGCGGCGGTCGGCGGCGAGCGCGTGCTCGATGCAGCCGCGCGCCTCGCGCAGCGGCCGGGCAGATGCATCGATCGCCAGCGCGGCCTCGTAGCCGAACAGGTGCCCGGCCATCGTGCACAGGACGAACGCGAGATCCGGGTGCACGCCGGGAACCGCGATCGTGTCCAGTGCCGACCCGAAACGGGCCTCGCCGTCGTCCACGATCGCAAGAGGTGCGGCCTTGTGCGCGCGGTAGATCGCCATCTCCTTGGCGACGTCGTCCGCGTTCGAGCCCCGCAGACCGGCCGCGCACACCAGGATCATGGGCTCGGCCGACAGGTCGATGTGCTTCTTGTCCTCGGTGACGTCGCACGCGATCGACTTGTAGCAGAGCTCCGACAGCTTGATCCGGATCTCCTGGGCCGCGACGCGGTTCACGCCGTTCCCGACGACCGCCCATGAGCGACGCGCCAACGCGTTGCGCTGGGCGGCAGCTGCAATCGTGTCCCGACGGCCGATGAGGAGGGTCATGGCGTCGGGGATCTCCCGGAGCGCGCCGAGGCGCTCGTGCCGGTACGCGCGTGCCGCGCCGTCATCCGCGCCGAGCTCGGCTGCGAGCGCGTACGCGAGCAGGAAGCCTGCGGCGACCTGCGCGTAGAACGCCTTCGTGGACGCGACACTCATCTCGACGTCGCGCCCGTCGGAGGTGTACAGCACACCGTCGGCCTTGTCGACCAGATCGCTCTGCCGCCGGTTCACGATGGCGATCACCAGCGCGCCGCGCGATCGTGCGAGGTCCACCGTACGGTTCGTGTCGGTCGTCGTCCCCGACTGCGAGATCGCAACGACGAGTGTGTCGTGCATGTCGGCGGCGAGGCCGAAGCCCGAGAGCTCGGTCGCGGTGAGCGCGTCCACCGAGAGCGGTACGCCCGCGATGGCTCCGCGTAGCGCGTGTGCAAGGCTCTGCCCGGCGATCGCCGCGGTCCCCTGACCGATGACGCGCACTCGGCGTATCGAACCGGAGCGCAGGCGCTCGAGCGTCGAGGGCTGCAGGGATTCGGCGGGAAGGTGCACGTCGAGTTGCCCACCGCGCTCGACGATCTTGCCGCGCAACGTCTTACGGAAAGAGGACGGCGCTTCCGCGATCTCCTTGTAGAGGTAGTGCGGCGCCTCACCGCGATCGACGTCCCGTGTGGTCATGGGAGCGTGGTGCACGTCGAGCGCCGTCACGGGGAGCTCGCGTCCGTCGTACGACACCCGCTGCACACCGTCGATCGAGCCGGCGCGTGCGCGGTCGAGGACCACGACCTGACCCTGGCTCGCGGGGTTGCCGGGATCGACCATCGTCTCGCCGTCGAGGCGGAGGTACGTCCGGCACTCGGCGACGATGCCGTACGGCTCGCTCGCGACGACGAATGCGTCCGGGCCGAAGCCCACATACAGCGCTTGGCCGCTTCCGCGCTGCGCAAGCAGCATCTTGTCGGGATCTGCGGCGGACTGCGCGACGATCGCGACCGAGCCCTCGAACGACGCAACCGTGGCGCGGAAGGCCTCGAGGAGTGACTCGCCGCGTTGCAAGCGGCGCGCCACGAGCGCCGGGATGACCTTGGCGTCGGTGGTCACTTCGGCGGGGAACCGCAGGCCCTCGAGAGCCTTGAGGTCGGCGTAGTTGTCGACATCGCCGTTGAGCGCGGCCGCGACGAACGGCCGTGCCACGTCGTCGGCCTCCTCCTCGTTCAACGGGTGCGCGTTGGCCTCCGAGATGATGCCGACGCTCGCCCATCGTGTGTGGGCGAGCACGGACGCCTCGGCGGTGTCTGCGCGTAGCGCCAGGCGCAGGAGCTCGTCGTCGCGGATCTGGGCCCGGAGACGCGCGGTGTTGTCACCCAGCTCGCCGATCTCCGCGGCGGTCTTGTACACGAAGCTCAGGTCACCCGCGGGCGCGCGCACCGCTCCGGCGGTGAACAGGGGGTCGGAAGCGCGCGCATCGATGAGGCGGGAGATTGCCGGATCCGTCAGGTCGAGACCGTGGCCGGTGACCATGACGTGCAGGCCGGCAGAGTCGCGACCTCGCACCTCGAGGCGATCCAGGGCCGACAGCGCGATCTGGATGGAGTGGAACGCCGCGAGGGCAGCGCCGGACGATGACGGGCCTGCGAGATCGATCACCGCTCGTGCCGCGGCGATGCGGTCGTTGCGGATGGCCCAGACCGCGTCTTTGCATGCGACGAGCCCGGCGTTCACCGCCTCGATCTCGTCACCGTCGAGCGCGCCCGCATCCAACCGCGTCTCGACCTCGGCCAGGAGCGCCGCGCACGTTTCCGCGCGGTGCTCGAGTACCGCCCGGTGCACCGGATCGCCGACGAGCGCAGCGATCCCGTCTCCGGCGAGCAGCTCGTGGTCGACCGCGGCCAATGCCCGCGCGGCCTCGTCGAGGGTGCCGGGCCGCAACCCGCCGGATTGCAGGGTCGCCTCGACCCCGTCGAGCGCGGCGACGAGCACCGCGAGATCCGGGGCCGTGCGATCGCCGCGGCGGCGCACCACGGTCACAATGCCGCACATCGACGGCGATTCTATGACGGTCAGCGCGCCCCGAATGCCGCCTCGACCACGTGCCGTAGCCGTTCTACGACGAGCTCCGCCGCGTGCTGTGACGGTGCCTCGGCCATGATGCGCACGAGCGGCTCGGTGCCGGAAGCTCGTACGAGCACGCGCCCGTCGTCGCCGAGCTCGGCCTCGATCGATCGTACGCAGTCCCAGAGCGCCGGGGACTCCGCGAGGTCGACCCGCCGGGCGACAGGGACGTTGACGAGGAGCTGTGGGAAGCGGACCATCTGCGCAGCCAGTGCCGACAGCGGCCGCCCCGACCGGCGCACGGCGTCACAGAGGAACATCCCGGTGAGCAGCCCGTCGCCGGTCGTCGCGTGGTCCGCGTAGACGATGTGCCCGGACTGCTCGCCGCCGACCGCGAGGTCGCGCGCCTGCATCTCCGCGACGACATACCGGTCGCCGACCGGAGTCTCGATCACGTCGATGCCGGCGTCGCGCAACGCGCGCCGGAGACCGATGTTCGACATCACGGTCGTGACGACCGCGTCGCCCCGCAGCTCTCCGCGCGCGTGCAGGTCGAGCGCGGTGATCGTCATGATCTGGTCACCGTCGACGATCTCGCCGCGCTCGTCGACTGCAATCACACGATCAGCGTCCCCGTCGAGCGCGAGGCCGAGTGCGGCACCCTGCTCGCGCACCGCGTGCTGCAAGGACGCAGGATGTGTCGATCCGCACGACGCGTTGATGTTCCGACCGTCAGGTGACGCGTGCAGGACCGTCAGGTCGGCGCCGGCCGCGCGCATTGCGCTCGGTCCGACCTCGGACGCCGCGCCGTTCGCACAGTCGAGCACGACGCGCATGTCCTGCAGCATGCGGCCGTCGAGTGCCGCGAGCAGGTGACCGATGTACGGCGCAGCCGCGTCGGGAAGCGCGGCCGCATGCACCACAGCGTCGCCGACCGTTGCCCCGTCAAGGGCCTGCAACTCTGCTTCGATGCGCGCCTCGGCGTCGTCCGGCAGCTTCCGGCCGTCCGCGCCGATCACTTTCACCCCGTTGTCCGTCCACGGGTTGTGGCTCGCCGAGACGATCGCGGCCGGAGTACCGGTGCGCGCGGCATGGAACGCGATCGCCGGTGTCGGCAGGACGCCGAGGAACACCGGCTGCACTCCCTCGGCAAGCAGGCCCCGCGCCAGCTCAGTCTCGATGCGCGGGCCGGACGCACGTGTATCCCGGCCGATGAGCGCGCGAGCCGGTCGCAGCGCGCGCGCAACGGCACGTCCCAACGAGATGACGAGCGGAGAGGTGAGATCGGCGTCGGCGTCGCCACGGACCCCGTCGGTACCGAACCGGAGCACTGTTAGATGGCTCCCGCGCTGCGCCGTCCCTGGCTCCGCTGCATCCGCACGGTGAAATGGCTCCCGGGCTCCGCCTAGCGCTTGGAGTATTGCGGCGCCTTGCGAGCCTTCTTGAGGCCGTACTTGCGACGCTCCTTCTCGCGCGCGTCGCGAGAGAGCATGCCGGCCTTCTTGAGCACGCCGCGGGTGTCCGGGTCGAGCGCGACCAGCGCCCGCGCGATGCCGAGCCGGATGGCGCCCGCCTGACCGCTCACGCCGCCGCCCACGAGCGTCGCGTCGACGTCGTACACCTCTTCGGTCTGCGTGAGGCGCAGCGGCTCCTTCGCGATCACCTGGTGCGTGAGGATCGGGAAGTACGCCGGGAACGGCCGGCCGTTCACCGTGATCTGGCCGGTGCCCGGCCGCAGCCGGACACGCGCGATCGACTCCTTGCGGCGGCCGGTCGTCTGGATCAAGGGCTTGCTCAAGAAGCGTCCTCTGTGTTCACGAAGTGCGGGCCTTGGAGCGCTCGGGCAGCGGCCGGACGACCGGCTGTTGCGCCTGATGTGGGTGCGTCGGGCCCGCATAGACCTTCAGCTTCTTCAACATCTGCCGGCCGAGCGGGCCCTTCGGGAGCATGCGGCGCACGGCGAGCCGCACCACTTTTTCGGGGTCGCGTGCGAGCAGGTGCTCGAGGCTCTCGCTGCGGACACCGCCGGGATAGCCGGTGTGGCGGAAGTACGTCTTTTGCAATTGCTTGCGCTGGCCGACCGCCAGCTTCGCAGCGTTGACGATCACCACGTGGTCACCCGTGTCGAGGTGTGGTGCCCAGATCGGCTTGTGCTTTCCGCGCAGCAGCGTCGATATCTCGGTGGCCAGCCGCCCGAGGATCGCGCCGTCGGCATCGATGACGTGCCACTGACGGGTGAGGTCCCTGGCTTTGGGCGTGAACGTGCGCACCTGAGCTCTTTCGACGACGTGGGGCGCCGCCCGGGCTCGGACTTCCGCCGCCGGACGAACGACAAAGGATAGCCAACTTCACCGGAATGGTCGAAGCCCCGCCCGCGCAGGGGATGGCGCAGCCAGGGCGTCGCTGTAATTTGCGCGTCGTGACCGACGTCGTAGCACCGCACCAGGTCCCCGACGCCCATCGGGCCACGGCAGAGGCGGCGCTCGACGTGCTGTGCGACGCTGCGCTGGAACCCATCGTCGACATGGTGTGCAGCCATCGCGACGGGCTGTACGAGGCGCGCACGCACGACGGCCGGGTGACCTTCCGACGCTCCGATCACGGCTTCGAGCGGGTCGCCACCGAGGGCAACGACCCGCTCGCCGACCAGTCGACGGGCGCTTTCACGCCCCTCTCGGAGGAGCGCCGGCGCCCGCACCCACATCGCGGCGAGAACGCGTACCCGTTCGCGTTCGAGCACATCGCCCAGCTGTTCGATGCGGCCGCTGCGCCGGACCTCTGCGTGCTGCACTCGGCCGCCCACAACTGGGAGGACCAGGGCGGCCACCTTGGTGAGCACGGGTCGCTCGGCGTCGTCCAGGCGCGTGCACCGTTCGTGATCGCGGGCAAGGGCGTACGCAGACACGGCCTCGTCCCGCGCGCTGCACGTCTCGTCGATGTCGCGCCGACCATCGCCGCGCTCCTGGGGTGCGCGCCGCTCTCAGACGGCCGGTACGTCTCTCGCCAGGACGGTCGCGCGCTCGACGACGTGCTCGATCCGTCCGAGCGGCCGCGTCACGTCATCGGCGTGTTGTTCGACGGCACGAACGCGAACGTGCTGTACGACATGGCAGCCCGCGGTGAGGCACCGAACGTCGCACGCCTTCTCGACAACGGCACCGCGTACGAGCACGGTGCGATCGCATCGTTGCCGACAGTCACCTTGGCCAACCACACGTCGATCCTCACCGGCGCGCACCCCGGACACCACGGCATCCTCAACAACGCCTGGTACGACCGGCAAGCCGGCGAGCAGGTGATCACGAACTCCTCGGCCACCTGGCCGTGGTGCATGCAGCACCTCGCCGCCGGTGTCGAGACGATCCATGATGCGGTGCACCGCACATGGCCGGACGCGTTCACCGCGTCAGTCAACGAGCCTTGCGATCGCGGTGCGAGCTACTCCACCTTCGACTTCTTCCGGCGGGGTGAAGTGCCGCCGATCCCGCGCGACCCCTTCGGGCTTCCCCACACGACGGAGCGATTCGTACGGCCGTCGAAGGACTACTCGTGGTCGTCGGTCGTCGACCACATGGGCACCGACCAGGCGTTGGGCATCCTCGGTGGGCGCTATCGAGACGTCGAGTATCCGGTGCCGCGGTTCATGTGGTGCAACTTCACGCTGACCGATGCCGCGATGCACGAAGGCGGCCCGTACTCCGACATGGCTGCCGCGTCGGTGCGAGACAGTGACGGGCGCCTCGGCGAGATCATGGCCGCTGTGGAGCAGTCGGGAACCTTCGACGACTGCGCGTTCGTGCTCGTTGCCGACCATGGCATGCAGGAGAACGACCCCGGCTGCAAGGGCGATTGGGACGTCACGTTGCGCGCGGCCGGCATCGACTCCCGCGACGAGGCGTACGGCTTCCTGTATTTCGGCGTTCCCGCCGCATAGCGCGGGCACACCGGGCAGGTCGCGGGAGCCGCGGGGTCGTCAGTAGCCGACCTCCCACAAGCACAACCCGCGCGGAGGGGCGAGCTGTCCCGCCGCGTCGCGGTCGCCGGCACGCAGGATCGACATCATGTCGCCGGGCTTGCGCTTGCCGTACCCGACCTCGACGAGCGTCCCCACGATCGACCGCACCATCTGCCAGCAGAATGCGTTCGCGCTGATCTCGTAGCGCAGCACGCCTTCGCCCTCGTCGACCCAACGCGAGTGGATCACCTTGCGCACCGTCGACGAACCGGGCGGCCCCTTGCGGCAGAACGAGGTGAAGTCGTGGG
Organism: Acidimicrobiia bacterium; assembly: GCA_035631895.1. Classification (GTDB taxonomy): domain Bacteria; phylum Actinomycetota; class Acidimicrobiia; order IMCC26256; family PALSA-610; genus DASQHW01. The sequence continues at coordinate 10,460 of DASQHW010000029.1, forward strand.
AACCGACGAACGGATCTGCGGCGAGCCGCAGCGCGTGGAGATCGAGCGGTTCCGGAACCCACCACGTGAACCGATCCCGGAACGGGTCGGGCACCGTGCGGTTGAGGATCGTGTAGCGATAGAGGCGCCACCGTGCCGAATGGCGCGCGTCGAATGACGGCCCGACGAGATCGGCGGCGCGGACGACCACCTCAGGCCCGAGCATCGAGCTGACGGAGGTCTGCAAGCGGCTCGGATCGAGCGGCAGATCGCCCGGCTCGGTGGCGAAGCCGACGACCTGGCCCCATGCATGCACACCCGCGTCGGTGCGGCCGGCGCACGACAGTTGGACGTCGCGCCGGAGCACCTTGCCGATCGCATCCGCAAGGACGCCGCCGACAGTACGCACCCCGGGCTGGCCGGGCTGTGCCGCGAACCCGCTGAAATCGGTCCCGTCGTACGCGACCACGAGCCGTACCTGCGGCGGCTCGGTGCCGGGGCCGCCGCCACGAGGCGCGTCGAACAACGTCACCCCGGGAGTCTTCCCGAGCGGGCCGGGTACCGTAAATGTCGTGCCCGATGTCGCCGACCGATACCGCGAAAACGCCGCCGGCTTCGACGCCCGAGTGGTTGCCGTGCCGACGGACCGCTGGGAAGACCAATCACCGTGCGAGGACTGGACCGCCCGCGACGTGGTCCGTCACGTGGTCGACACCTCGGGGATGTTCCTCGGCTTCATCGATCAGAAGTTGCCGCCGGCGCCGTCAGTAGACGAGGACCCGATCGCAGCGTGGCACTCGGCACGCGACGCCATTCAAGGCGCGCTCGACGACCCACGTATCGCGCGCAAGGAATACGACGGCATGTTCGGCAAGACGACGTTCGAGCAGAGTGTGGGCAGGTTCCTCGCACCCGACGCGCTGGTGCACACCTGGGACCTTGCACGCGCGACCGGCCTCGACGACACGCTTCCGGAGGCGGCGTCGCGGGAAGTCCTCGAAGCACTCGAGCCGATGGACGACAAGATGCGTGGCCCGGGCGCGTTCGGCGAAAAGATCGACCCTCCGCCGAACGCCGACATACAGACGCGACTGCTCTGCTTCCTCGGCCGCCGGCCCTAGCGGGACCGCGTTACACGAACTCGACGCGCGCCATGGGCGCGTTGTCGCCCGGTCGCGGACCGAGCTTCAGGATGCGGATGTAGCCGCCGTTGCGGTCGGCATACCGCGGCCCGATGTCGGCGAACAGCCGATGCGCCGCGTCCCTGTCGTGAATCGTCGCGACGACCTGCCGTTGCTTGTGGAGGCCGCCCTCCTTGGCCTTCGTGACGAGCTTCTCCACATACGGCCGGAGCGCCTTCGCCTTGGCCTGGGTCGTCGTGATCGCGCCTTGCTCGGACGCGATCAGGTGCGCGGCCAGGTTCGCGAGCATCGCCTTCTGGTGCGCGGAGTCGCCGCCGAAGCGCGCGCCCTTCTTCGGAGCCGGCATGAGTCGTCTCCTACTCCTTCACCCGCAGCGACAGGCCGCGCTCGTCGAGCTTCTGGATCACTTCTTCGAGCGACTTGGCGCCGAAGTTCGTGATCGCGAGCAGGTCGTCCTCGGACTTCTGCACGAGCTGCCCGATCGAGTCGATGCGTGCGCGCTTCAGGCAGTTGCGCGGCCGCTCCGACAGATCGAGCTCCTCGATGGCGAGATCCAGGTCCGGTGAGGTGGACGTGGGCGACGCCACCTCGCCGAGCTCGAGGCCCCGGGGCTGCTCCGACAGCTCTGCGACGAGGTCGACGAGCTTGCGGAGCGTGTCGCCCGCCGACGCGAGCGCGTCGCGCGGGGAGATGGAACCATCGGTCTCGATCTCGAGGCTGAGCTTGTCGAAGTTCGTGGCCTGCTCGACGCGCGTCGGCTCGACGGAGAACGACACCCGTCGCACCGGCGAGAAGATCGCGTCGACCGGGATCACGCCGATCGTCGTCGTGCGCTTGTTGCGCTCTGCCGACAGATAGCCGCGACCCTGCTCGACCGTGAGGTCGAGCGCGATGCGACCCGTGGCGTTCACGTTCGCCAGATAGAGATCCGGATTGAGGATCTCCACGTCGGCGGTCGTCTGGATGTCCCCGGCCTTGACCTCGGCCGGCCCGCGCTTGTCGAGCCGGAGCGTGACCGGCTCGTCGGAGCTGCAACGCAGCACGAGGTCCTTCAGGTTCAAGATGACGTCCGTGACGTCTTCCTTCACGCCCTTGATGACGTCGAACTCGTGCAACGCGTCGTCGAACCGGACCTGCGTGACCGCCGCCCCCGGGATCGAGGACAACAGTGTGCGCCGCAGGCTGTTGCCGAGTGTGTGCCCGAATCCGGGCTCGAGCGGGGAGATCGTGAAGCTCTGGACGTTGCCGTCGGCTTCGCCTGCTTCGATTTCGGGACGCTGAATGATGAGCATGGTGCGCCTCGTGCTAGGAGAGTTACTTCGAGTAGAGCTCGACGATGAGCTGTTCACGGACCGGCACGTCGATCTGCTCGCGCAGCGGCAGGTCACGCACGGTCGCGGTGAACTCGCCCGGGTTCACGTCGAGCCATTGGGGTGCGATGCGATCCAGGGTGTCGATGTTGTGCCGGACCACGATCATCCGGCGCGCCTTGTCGCGCAGCGACACGGTGTCACCCTTGCGCAAGATGTACGACGGGATCGTGACGCGCTTGCCGTTCACCGACACGTGGCCGTGACGGACGAACTGACGAGCCTGATTCCGGCTCGACGCGAATCCGGCGCGGTAGACGACGTTGTCGAGACGCTGCTCGAGGAGCCGGAGCAGATTCTCGCCGGTGATGCCGCCCATGCGGTTCGCCTTGTCGTAGACCAGGCGGAACTGCTTCTCGAGCAGGCCGTAGATACGGCGCGCCTTCTGCTTTTCACGGAGCTGGAGCAGGTACTCGCTGTCGCGCACCCGGCCGCGGCCGTGCTGGCCCGGGGGGTACGGGCGACGTTCGATCGGGCACCGCATCGTGTCGCACTTCGTGCCCTTCAAGAAGAGCTTCATGCGCTCGCGCCGGCAGAACCGGCACACTGCGCCCGTCAACTCGCGCGCCATGACCTACACCCTCCGCCGCTTGGACTGGCGGCACCCGTTGTGCGGGATCGGCGTCACGTCCTTGATACCGACGACCTCGATCCCACTGTTCTGTATGGAGCGGATGGCGGTCTCGCGACCCGAGCCCGGGCCCTTCACCATCACGTCGACCCGGCGGACACCGTGCTCCATGGCGCGCCGCGCCGCGGCCTCCGCCGCGAGCTGCGCCGCGAACGGCGTGCTCTTGCGCGAGCCCTTGAACCCGACGTTCCCCGAGCTGGCCCACGACAGCGTGTTGCCCACCTGGTCGGTGAACGTGATGATCGTGTTGTTGAACGACGACTTGATGTGCGCGACGCCGTACGCCACGTTCTTGCGCTCTCGCCGCTTCGGGCGACGACCGCCAGCAGTAGGTTTTGCCACTTCCCCTCAGACTTCCGGTTACTTCCGGGCCCGCTTCTTCCCGGCGACCGTCTTCTTCGGTCCCTTCCGGGTGCGAGCGTTGGTACGTGTGCGCTGCCCGTGGACCGGCAATCCCTTGCGGTGCCGTAGTCCCTGGTAGCTGCCGATCTCCATCTTGCGTTTGATGTTCTGGCTGATCTCGCGGCGCAGGTCACCTTCGACCTGCAGGTTCTGGTCGATGTAGCTCCGCAGCCGCGCGACTTCCTCTTCGGTCAGGTCGCGCACACGCGTGTCGCGTGACATCGCGGTGGCATCGCAGACCTGCTGGGACATCGTTCGACCGATGCCGAAGATGTACGTCAGCGACACTTCGAGTCGCTTCTCACGAGGAATGTCGACGCCTGCGATACGAGCCATTTGTGAACGCTTCCCTCTAGCCCTGGCGCTGCTTGTGACGCGGATCCACGCAGATGACCCGCACCGAGCCGTGGCGGCGGATCACCTTGCACTTGTCGCACATCTTCTTGACCGAAGGTCGGACCTTCATTGCTGCCTGCTCGTGTCTACTTGTAGCGGTACGTGATGCGACCCCGGGAGAGGTCGTACGGGGTGAGTTCGACTTGCACCCGATCGCCCGGGGCGATGCGGATGTAGTGCATGCGCATCTTCCCGGAGATGTGGGCCAGCACCTTGTGCCCGTTCTCCAGCTCGACACGGAACATGGCGTTCGGCAGCGGTTCGATGACCGTGCCTTCGACCAGGATCGTGTCATCCTTGGGTTTGGCCAGAGAGCATCACCTTCGGGTACGGGAGCGCGTTCGAGGAGCGGAAAACGGGCGGGGAGCCGACCCACGAGATTACCTGATCAGGCGGCACATTCCAAGCTGCCGCTCACGGGAGCGTGAGCACCTCGGGACCACTGTCGGTGACCGCGACGGTGTGCTCGAAATGCGCCGCGCGCGAGCCGTCGGCGGTCACGACGGTCCAGCCGTCGGCCAGGACGCGCGACGCGGGCCGTCCGGCGGTGACCATCGGTTCGATGGCGAGGACCATCCCGGCCCGCAGCCGAAGCCCGCGACCTGCCGGTCCGTAGTTCGGGACGTCGGGCTCCTCGTGCATGGCGGTGCCGATCCCGTGGCCGACGTACTCCCGCACGAGCCCGAAGCCGGCGTCCTTCACCGTCGCCTCGACGGCCGCGCCGATGTCGCCCAGCCGGTTGCCCTCGAGTGTCGCGGCGATTGCGGCATCCAGTGACGCACGCGTCGTCTCGAGCAGCAGGCGATCGCCGTCGTCGATCGCGCCCACCGGCACCGTGATCGCGGCGTCGGCGTGCCAGCCGTCGACGATCGCACCGCAGTCGATCGACACGATGTCGCCTTCCTCGAGCACGCGGCCGTCCGGGATGCCGTGCACGATCACCTCGTTCGGCGAGATGCACGCGACCGCCGGAAACCCGCGGTAGCCGAGAAAATTGGATCGGGCTCGCCGGCGCTCGAGCACGTCCCGCGCCGCGGCGTCGAGGTCGGCCGTGGTCGCCCCGGGCTTCGCCGCCCGCGTGCAGGCCTCGTGCATCTCCGCCACGATCGAGCCGGCGCGGCGCATGTGCGCGATCTGCTGTGGCGTCTTACGCAGAACCATGCGTGCTTCCGGAGACCACGGGCGGGGTCAGCTCTGGACGTGGTCGTCGATGGTCTTGACGAGCCGCTCGAACACCTCGTCGCCCTCGCCGACACCGTCGACGACGGCGAGCTCGCCGCGTTGGCGGTAGTAGTCGATGATCGGGACGGTCTCGGCCTCGTAGAGCTCGAGACGCCGCTCGACCGCCTCTTCGGTGTCGTCATCGCGCTGGGTCACGCGACCGCCGCAGGTGTCGCACGTCCACGGGGAGAGCGGCGGCATGTTCACGTGGTAGACGCGCTGACAGTCGTCACACACGCGCCGGCCCGCGATCCGGTCGAGGACGATCTCGCGCGGCACCTCGAGGTCGACCGCGAGATCGAGCGGCGTCACACCGAGCACGCGGTCGAGCTCCACCGCCTGCGGCACCGTGCGCGGGAAGCCGTCGAGCACGAAGCCGTCGCCGAGAGGGCCACCCGGCGCGATGCACTCCTCGATGACCCCCATCACGATCTCGTCGGGTACGAGCTCGCCGGCGTCCATGTAGCGCTTCGCCTCCAAGCCGAAGGCCGTGCCCTGTGCCGCTTGCGCGCGAAACATGTCACCCGTCGAGATGTGCCTGATGCCGTAGTGCTCGGCAAGGCGTTCGGCTTGTGTTCCCTTGCCGGCGCCTTGTTTTCCGAGCAGCACGAGCCTCGGCTTGGGACCCTTCATCGTCATGCACCCGACTTGCTGATCTCTTGGCTCAGTGCAAGAACCCTTCGTAGTTCCGCATCATCAGCTGGCTGTCGAGCTGCTTCATCGTCTCGAGCATCACGCCCACCGCGATGAGGATCGACGTACCGCCGAACGGGAAGTTCTGGATGTTCCAGAACTTGAGGACGATGAACGGCAC
>DASQHW010000030.1:0-3077 GCA_035631895.1 Acidimicrobiia bacterium
CCCCGCGACGTCGCTCGCGTTCTGATTACTTACTTCGCGTTGACCTTGATGGACCGCGGCTTCACCTGGTCGGCCTTCGGGAGCGTGAGCTCGAGAACGCCGTTCGCGAAGTTCGCCACGACCTTGTCCGGATCGATCTGCACCGGGAGCGTGAACGCGCGCTGGAACTTGCCGATGCGGCGCTCCTGTCGCAGCCAACCCTCATTCGACACATCGCTCTGGCCCTTCACCTCACCGCCGAAGGTGAGTGTGTCGGCCGTGACGTTGATGTCGAGCTGGTCCGGGGTGATGCCGGGGACATCGGCGCGCAGGTGATACGCGTCGTTCGTCTCCCAGAGGTCCACCGGGACCGCGATCTGACCGGCTGCGAGGCCACTCCACGTCGTGGGACGGATGAAGCTGTCCTCGAAGAGTCGGTCCATGGCCTCGCGCAGGGATACGAAGTCGGTCATCGGGGTGAATCGCGTGATGGTCATAGACGTCATCCTCCTGTTCCTATCTAGAAGCGCTGCGAGCCATTGCTCGCGCGCCGTGTTTTCGTGTCGGTGACGCCGTTCCCGTTTCCGTCCTCGCCGCCCGAGGCGTCGTCGAGCTGTTGCGCCAGCTCCTCAAGCAGGTCCGAGACGTCCTCGAACTGGAGGAGAAGCTTCACCCCCGCGAGATTCACGCCCCGCACCTGCGTGAGGTAGCGGATGACCCGCACGCGCTGCAGATCCTCGTCCGAGTAGAGCCGGATGTTGGTCTGCGTCCGGACCGGCTCGAGGAGGCCTTCCTCTTCGTAGATCCGGAGCGTGCGCGGGTGACAGCCCGCAAGGCTCGCGGCGATCGAGATCACGTAAACGGGTCGGTTTCCACCTGCCACGGCTCTTGTATATAAGTTGACAATGCTGTTGTCAAGACTCCTACCGGCACACTACACCGCCTGGCTGTCTGTCTGACGCGGAACAGGGTCTAGGGTGCTGAGGTTGCGGCAAGTGGAGGTGTCCCTTTGAACGTTTCCCCGGAGAAATTCCCCGATCCGACCCTCGACCCCAGGCAGACCGGCGGCGAGCGCACCACCGTGCTCGCCGGCGGGTGCTTCTGGTGCGTCGAGGCCGTCTACCGCCAGCTCGAGGGCGTGCTCGACGTGGTGAACGGCTACGCCGGGGGCGGCGCCGGCGAAGCCGACTACCGCACCGTGTCCACCGGCCGCACCCGGCACGCCGAGGCGGTGCAGGTGAAGTACGACCCGTCGCGTGTGTCGTACGGCCAGATCCTGAAGGTCTTCTTCTCCATCGCGCACGACCCGACGACGAAGGACCGGCAGGGCGCTGACGTCGGACCGCAGTACCGCAGCGTCATCTTCTACGCGGACGACGACGAGAAGAAGGTCGCCGAGGCGTACATCCGCCAACTCGACGCGGCGAAGGTCTTCGAGGCACCGATCGTGACGGAGCTCACCAAGCTCGACCGCTTCTACCCAGCCGAGGCCTATCACCAGAACTACGCGGCGACCCACGAGAACGAGCCGTACATCCAGTTCGTCGCGGCGCCGAAGGTGGCGAAGCTGCGGAAGTACTTCGCGGAGAAGCTCAAGACCGCGGCGCGCTGAGGCTCAGCGCTGGAGCGGGTCGATGTACTTCCCGTTGAGCTTCGCGTCCCAGTGGACGTGCGCGCCGTTGCTCACACCGGATTGACCGACGAGCGCGATCGGTTGACCCCGTGCGACGCGCTGCCCGACGGACACGGTCGCGACGCTGATGTGGTAGTAGCAGGTCTCGAGGCCGCCACCGTGCGCGACGCAGACGCGCATCCCACCTTCGTTCTCGGTCTGCCAGCCCGTCGCGCTGACGACGCCGGCGTCCGACGCGACGATCGTCGCTCCGACGGCCGCCGCGACATCGACGCCGAGGTGCCCGAGCGAGAAGAAGGTGGAGATCGGTCCGGACACGGGACGAATGAGATGACCGGTGCCGCCGTCGATCTTCGCGAAGCGCTCAGCGAATGGCACCGGGACGCCGGCCGGATCGCCGCGCACGATCTCGTAGCAGCGGAACACCGCGAAAACGTTGTCGTGCAGACCGGTGCGGACCGTGCCGCCGAAATAGTGACCATCGGGGCTGAAGCGGCGCACGCCGAAGACGTCGGGAAGGGTCATCGGCGTCGCCGATGTCGCTGGCCATACCGCCTGCGCCTGCTCGTACACGTCGCCCGCGGCGACGGTCGCGCGCGCCGCGCGCAGGAGGAGCGTGCGGCCGTCGGCGGCCCACTCGTACTGCGCGCTCGGCGTGATCGGGATGTTCGTGTCGGTGTTCGCATCGAGATCGCGGATCTCGAGCGCGTTCTGGTAGCGGACGAGCAGGATCGAGCCGGCCGGCGCCCACGACGTGTACAGCGCGCCCGGGAGGTCGAGCGGCGCGGCCTCCTGCGCTGATGTGACGCCGAGGAAGCGGTCGGGCGTCGGCGACTTCTCGTCGTAGCGCGTCAGCGTGAAGTGCGAGCCGTCGCCGCTCCAGTCCCACGCGTCGTCGGGCAAATGCGGGACCTTGGTGTCGCCGAGACGACCGAGGGTCTCGGGGGTCTTGCCACCGGTCCAAGCGCGGATCGTCGCGGACTGGAGGAACAGGAGCGTGTCGCCCTGCCAGTGGAACTCGGGATTGCTCGGCGTCAGCTTCGCGACGACCTCGCCGGTCTTGCCGTCCATCACCTCGAGAAAGTCGGCCTTGTTCCCCCAGTACGCGAGGAACTTGCCGCTCGGCGACCAGGACGGCCGTCCGTATTGGATCGAACCCAGCTCGCGGATCTTCATCGTCTTCATGTCGAGGATCTGGAGATCCTCGTCCTCGATGTACCCGCTCGAGTTGCTCGAGGGGATGCGCACGAAGCGCACGAGCGCGAGCTTCCCGCCGTCCGGCGACCACCGTGCGTCGATCACGATGGCAAGGTCGGGCGTCGCAACGCGCTGGATGCAATACGGGCCGGGCGCCGGCGCCGTCTCGGCCTCGATCGGGATCGCCCCGAACGCGGGCGTAGGCGTCAGCAGCAGGGACGCGCACACCACGAACGCGGCCGACGCCCGCCTCACGCCCGGAATAATG
>DASQHW010000031.1:0-3383 GCA_035631895.1 Acidimicrobiia bacterium
CCCTGCTCGATCGTGAACTCGATGTCGCACATGTCGCGGTAGTGGTTCTCGAGCAGGTGCATGAGCCCGATGAGCTGCTCGTGCGGTTGCGGGAAGTGGTTCGCCATCGCGTCGAGCGGTTCGGTGATCCTGATGCCGGCGACGACGTCCTCTCCCTGGGCGTTCGTCAGGAAATCGCCGTACGGCTTGTTCTCGCCGGTCGACGGGTTGCGGGTGAATGCCACGCCGGTGCCGGAGTCGTCGCCCTTGTTGCCGAACACCATCGTCTGCACGTTGACGGCGGTGCCGAGATCGTCGGGGATGCCTTCCATCTTGCGGTAGTCGCGCGCCCGGCGCCCGTTCCATGACTTGAAGACAGCTTTGATCGCGTAGCCGAGCTGCTCCTGCGGATCGGTCGGGAAGTCGACGCCCGCTTCGGTACGCACGATCTTCTTGAACGTCTCGACGAGACCTGCAAGATCCTCGGCGGCGAGCTCGGTGTCGACGTCGAGGCCCTTGGACTCGACGAGGTCGTGCAGCGCCTCTTCGAACAGCTCGCCTTTGATGTCGAGCACGATCTTGCCGAACATCTGCACGAATCGCCGGTACGAGTCGTACGCGAAGCGCTCGTTCTGCGTCTGCTTGGCGAGGCCCTTCACCGATTCGTCGTTGAGCCCGAGGTTGAGGACCGTGTCCATCATGCCCGGCATCGAGAACGGCGCACCGGAGCGGACCGACACCAGCAACGGATCGGTCGCGTCACCGAGCGTCTTGCCCATCTTCTGTTCGAGCTGCGTACGCGCGGCCGCGACCTCGTCCATCAGACCGGCGGGCAGCTCGTCGCCCGCCGCCATGTATGCCTTGCACGCGTCGGTGCTGATCGTGAACCCGGGAGGGACGGGGAGGCCGAGGTTCGTCATCTCGGCGAGGTTGGCTCCCTTCCCGCCGAGCAGGTACTTCTGTTCCTTGCCACCCTCTTCGAACGCGTACACGTACTTCATGGTTGTGCTCAACCTCTCAACTCTCGTCGCTGACGACCATCGTGTGCGCGAATCGGTCGTGGATGCCCTGCATGTTCGCGTTGCGCATCCAGCCGATCACACCCACGAGCACGATCGCCGCCGCGAGGGGACCAACCACGAAGAACAGCGCGAACGTGACGATGATCAGCGGCCCGTAGCGCTTGATCGCGTCGCCCGCGCGCAGTGGTGACCCGTCGTCGCGCAACACGCGCAGATGTTGGAATTGCTTGCCGAGCGTGCGTCCCGACACGATCGAGGGGACCACCAGGTACAGGAAGCCGACGAGGAACAGGCCGCCGATCACCGAGTAGAAGATCGGCTGCAGCTTGTTGCTCTCCGTCGTGAAGGCCTTGTTGTCGGCGTCGTACTTCGCCGTCGCGGTGTCGGCCGCCTTCTGCGCGTCGGTGATCTTGGCCTGGTCATTGGTCTTCTTGGCGTCGCTCAGGGCCTTGTTGGCGGCGTCGCGGTCCTTGGCGTCGGCATCGACCTGCTTGCGGAGCACGTCGATCCGGTCGACGGTCGCCTTGCTGGTGGCGTTCGCGATCGCGGGCGCGACGACGTAGGCCGCGACGATGAACAAGCCGAGCAGCACGAGCAGGTCGATCGACATCGCGATCACTCGCTGCCTCTGCGCGGGCCACGCGGTGCCCGGGGGCGGCGTGATCGTCGGCGTGCCGAGCTGCCGGCCCTGACGGCCAGGGCGCGCCGGCCGAGCTGTCGAAGCCGATGCCGAGCGCACCGGCTTCCCCCGTCCGTTCGTGCTGACCTCGACGTCGTCTTCGGTGTCGCCGTCGTCCGAGACCTGCGTCAGCTGCTCGTCGTATCGGCCCCGCTGGTAGGGATCGGACAGCACGTTCCATGCCTTGTTGAGCTTGGCGACGTCGAGCTTGCCCGAATCGCTCGAGGCGTCGATGGTCGCCTTGCGCTCGCGGTATGCGGTGCGGATCTCGTCGGTGGCGGCATCGGGCTCTACGCCCAGAAGTGTGTAGTAATCGTCCATCATTGTCCGAGTCGGTGGTGCAGTTCCTGCACGAGGTGATCGATTGCGACACGCTCCTGATGCATCGTGTCGCGCTCGCGAATGGTGACAGCCTGGTCGTCGAGTGAGTCGAAGTCGATCGTGACACAGAGCGGCGTGCCGACCTCGTCCTGACGTCGATACCGCCGGCCGATCGCACCGGCGAGGTCGACGTCGATCATGAAATGTGGTCGGAGCGCGCCGGCGACGTCATGGGCGAGCGGTGTGAGTCTCTCGTTCTTCGAGAGCGGCAACACTGCCACTTTGATCGGCGCCAGACGCGGGTCGAGGCGCAACACCGTACGCTTCTCCACCTTGCCGTCGCCGGTAGGTGCCTCGTCCTCGTCGTACGCAGCAAGCAGAAACGCGAGTGTGGCTCGATCCGCGCCGGCCGCGGGCTCGATCACGTGCGGCACATAGCGCTCGTCGCTCTCCTGGTCGAAGTAGGTGAGGTCCTCGCCGGAGAGCTTGGCGTGCTGGGTCAGGTCGTAGTCCGTGCGCTGTGCGATGCCTTCGAGCTCTCCCCATCCCCACGGATACTGGAACTCGATGTCGCTCGTGCCGGTGGAGTAGTGCGAGAGCTCGTCGGCGTCGTGCGGGCGGATACGGAGCATCTCTTGCGGGATCCCGAGCTCCGTGTACCAGCGATACCGCTCACCGACCCAGTATTCGAACCACTTCGACCCCTGGTCGGGCGGCACGAAGAATTCCATCTCCATCTGCTCGAACTCACGCGTGCGAAAGATGAAGTTCCCCGGGGTGATCTCGTTGCGGAACGACTTGCCGATCTGCGCGATCCCGAACGGCGGTTTCTTGCGCGTGGTCGTCTGCACGTTCTTGAAATTGACGAAGATGCCCTGCGCGGTCTCGGGCCGCAGATACGCGACGGAGGCTTCGTCCTCCAGCGGCCCGACATGCGTCTTGAACATGAGGTTGAAGTGCCGCGCCTCGGTGAAGGAGTCCTTGGCGCCGCAGTTCGGGCACGCACCCGAGGCGGGCAGCTGGTCCGCCCGGAAGCGCTCGTTGCACTTCCGGCAGTCGACGAGCGGGTCCGTGAACGTCGCGATGTGACCACTCGCCTCCCAGACCTTCGGCGCCATGAGGATCGCTGCGTCGAGGCCGACGACGTCGTCCCGGAGCTGGACCATCGAGCGCCACCAAGCGTCCTTGACGTTCCGCTTGAGAAGGACCCCCAGGGGCCCGTAATCCCAGGTTGACCGGAACCCGCCGTAGATCTCCGAGGACGGGAACACCAGGCCACGGCGCTTCGCGAGGTTGACCACGCGGTCCATGAGCTTGGGATCGACGGCGGGGGCCATAGCTGACCAGGCTACTCGGCCGTTTTCGCCGAATCGGCCTCGTTG
>DASQHW010000032.1:0-4030 GCA_035631895.1 Acidimicrobiia bacterium
GTCGCACGACCCTGCTCTCGACGGTCTGCACCAGCAAGCCGCGCGAAGGCATCGACTTCTTCCCCCTCACTGTCGACGGCGAGGAACGCATGTACGCCGCCGGGAAGATCCCCGGCTCGTTCTTCCGGCGCGAGGGTCGCCCGGGCGAGCACGCGATCCTCACCGCGCGTCTCACCGACCGTCCGCTGCGCCCGTCGTTCCCCGACGATTTCCGCAACGAGGTACAGGTCATCGCCACGATCCTCGGCGTCGACCTGGAGAACCCGCACGACGTCGCGTCGATCAACGGGGCTTCGGCCGCGCTGACGGTGTCGGGCATCCCCTTCAACGGCCCGATCGGCGCCGTGCGACTCGCGCACCACGAAGGCGAGTGGATCGCGCACCCGACGTTCCAAGAAGGTGACCAGTCGACGTTCGAGATCGTCGTCGCCGGCCGTGCGCTCGACAACGGTGACGTCGCGATCATGATGGTCGAGGCGGGTGGCACCGAACAGGCCTGGGAGCTCTACCAGGCAGGCGCACCGAAAGTCACAGAAGAGGTCATCGCGCAAGGTCTCGAGGAGTCGAAGCGCTGGATCAAGGCGTCGATCGACCTCCAGCTCCAGCTACGGGAGGCGTACGAGAAGGCACGGGGCCCGATCGAGCCGATCGACTACCTGCCGGCCGTCGACTACTCGCCCGAGATCTACGAGGCCGTGAAGGAGCACGCCGAGGCGGACACGGCCGCGGCGATGGCGATCGCCGACAAGGCCGACCGCAACACCAGGCTCGCCGAGATCGAAGCGCTCACCCTTGCGCACCTCGTGGGGACGGTCGACGTCCCGGCGCGCTACCCCGAGTCGACCACCGCGGTGAAACGCGCGTTCCGCTCGCTCCAGAAGGAAGTGACGCGCCGCCGCATCGTGAACGACGGCATCCGCATCGACGGTCGAGGGCCGGCCGACATCAGGCCGTTGTCGGCGGAGATCGGCGTCGTGCCGACCGCGCACGGCACGGGCCTCTTCCAGCGGGGCGAGACACAGGTGCTGTCCGTCGCCACGCTCGGCATGCCGCGCATGGAGCAGATGCTCGACACGATCACGCTCGAAGAGCGCAAGCGCTACATGCACCACTACAACTTCCCGCCGTTCTCGACCGGCGAGACCGGCCGCGTGGGCTCACCGAAGCGCCGTGAGATCGGCCACGGCGTCCTCGCGGAGCGGGCGCTGGTCCCCGTGTTGCCGACTGCGCTCGAGTGGCCGTACACGATGCGCGTCGTCTCCGACGTCCTCGCGTCGAACGGCTCGACCTCGATGGCGTCGGTCTGTGGCTCGACGCTGTCGCTGATGGACGCGGGCGTCCCGATCAAGGCACCGGTCGCCGGAATTGCGATGGGCCTCGTGCACGCCGAAGGAAAGTACACGACGCTGACCGACATCCTCGGCGCCGAGGACGCGTTCGGCGACATGGACTTCAAGGTGGCGGGCACCGAGGAGTTCGTCACCGCGCTGCAACTCGACACCAAGATCAGCGGCATCCCGGCCGATGTGCTCGCGCAGGCGCTCCGCCAGGCGAAGGACGCCCGCCTCAAGATCCTCGAGGTCATGCGCGGCGCGATCGCCGAGCCGCGCTCTTCGGTGCGCGACACCGCACCGAAGATCGTGAGCTTCGAGATTCCGGTCGACAAGATCGGCGAGGTCATCGGACCGAAGGGCAAGGTCATCAACACGATCCAGCAGGAGACCGGCGCAGACATCTCCGTCCAGGACGCCGACGGCGTCGGTGTCGTCTCGATCGGATCGAAGGACGGTGCCGCCGTCGAGGAAGCGCAGCGTCGCATCGAGCTGATCCTCGACCCTCCGTCCGCGGAGGTCGGTGCGGTGTACGAGGGCCGCGTGGTGAACATCACGAAGTTCGGCGCCTTCGTCAACATCCTGCCGGGCCGCGACGGCCTCGTACACATCTCGAAGTTGGGCCGTGGCAAGCGCATCGACCGTGTCGAGGACGTGCTGTCGCTCGGCGACGAGCTCAGCGTCCGCGTCGACGACATCGACCAGAACGGCAAGCTGTCGCTCTCTCTCGTCGGTGAGGAGGGCGACGACGGCGACGAGGGCCCCGGCGGCAACGGTGCGGGCGGCGACACCCGCGAGCGTGCACCGCGGGAGTCCCGGGAACGTGCACCGCGGGAGCCGCGTGACCGTGAGCCGCGTGAACGTGAGCCGCGTGAGCGTGAGCCGCGCGGGCCGCGTGGGGAGACGGCATCGTTCGAGGCGTTCTGGGAAGAGCAGGCCCGCGACGAGTTCGGTGATCTCGGGCCCGCAGAGGAAGCGGCACCCGCGCCGGCAGGCGGCCGCGACCGCGGCGGTGACCGGCGGGGCGGCCGAGGCGGACGTGGCAGTGGTGGCGGTCGCGGTCGGGGTGGGCCGCGTCGTTCGTGACCGAGGGCGTTCGCCGCACGGAATTCGATTCCGGGCTGCGGGTCGTCACCGAGTCGTTGCCCGAGTTGCGCTCGGCGACGCTCGGCGCGTGGGTCGGGAGCGGTGCACGCGACGAGTCCCCGACGGAGTGGGGCGCGAGTCACTTCCTCGAGCACCTGCTCTTCAAGGGCACCGAGACGCGCAGCGCCCGCGAGATCGCCGAGACGATCGAATCGGTCGGCGGCGAGATGAACGCGTTCACGACGCACGAGCAGACCGTGTTCTACGTCCGCGTCCCGGATGCGCAGCTCGAGACCGCGTTCGACGTCCTCTCCGACGTCCTCTGGGCGCCGGCGTTCCGTCCCACCGATGTGGAATCCGAGCGGCAGGTCATCCTCGAAGAGATCGGGATGCGCGACGACACGCCCGACGACGTCGTGCACGAGCTGTTCGCCTCGGCACTGTTCCCCGAGCATCCGCTCGGACGTGAGGTGCTCGGGAGCACCGAGTCGATCACCGGAATGGCCCGCGAAGAGATCGTCGCATACCACGCCGGCCACTACCGGCCGTCCAATGTCGTGTTCGCGGCGGCGGGCAACCTCACCCACGACACGGTCAGGACGCTCGTCGCTTCGCGGTTCCCCGACGACGCGGGCCCGCGTCCCCCCCGCCCGCGGCCGTCGCCGCCGGAGCCCCGGCCCGTGGCGGTCATGACACGTGACACGGAGCAGGCGCACGTCGTGGTCGGCGCGCGCGCCCTCTCGGCACTGGACCCGGACCGTTACGCGCTCACGATCCTGAACCAGGTGCTCGGCGGCGGCATGTCGTCACGGCTGTTCCAGGAGATCCGCGAGTCACGCGGTCTCGCGTACTCGGTGTACTCGTACCAGTCGAGCTTCGACGACACCGGTTACCTTGCGATCTACGCGGGAACGGCACCGGAACGGCTGCGCGAGACGCTGGGTGTGATCGATGAGGAAGTCGAGCGGCTCTGCGCGCACGGGCTGTCGGACGACGAGCTCACGGCCGCCAAGGGCCACCTCACGGGTTCGCTCGCGATGTCGCTCGAGACGTCGGCGAGCCGCATGCGTCGCCTCGGCCGCGCCGAGACCGTGGAACACGAGGTGCCGAGCCTCGACGACCTCGTCGCGCGCATCGAGCGCGTCACCGCCGGCGACGTCGACCGCGTGGTCGACCGCGTGTTCGGCAGCTCGCCGCGCAGCCTCGCCGTCGTGGGCCCGCACGAAGCGGGCGAGTTCTCGTAGTCGGGCACGTCGGGACGTGTCACGACAAGACGGCGTCGATGCGGTCGGGAAGCGCTGCATCGTCCTCGGGCCGGTATGACGGGTCGAGCGGCGCCGAGAGGTACTCGCCGGCAGCCGCTTCGCCACGTGCCGTCAGCGATGCCACCGCCAGTGTCCGCGCGAGGCGGTCGAGCACACTGCGGAAGTGCAGCGCGCCCCACGCGGGGTCGTCGAGCGCCCGTTGCGCGTCGACCAGCACCGCCTTTGCCGTATCGGCGACGCGATCCGTTGTGCACAGACGCTCGATGCGGGCGCCGACGACGTCGAGTAGCTGAAGCCTCGCGCAGTCGTTCAACACCTGCTGCGCGATCACGTTGTGCGTGCCTTCCC
>DASQHW010000033.1:0-2784 GCA_035631895.1 Acidimicrobiia bacterium
CCTCGACGATGATCTCAACGATTACGGCTTCGACGTCACATCTAACGACCTCACCGGCAACATGACCGTGGTGGCCGTCAAGCGGTAGGCGACGGACTCGGTCCCCAATGGCCCGAGCGTCGAAGACGTCCCCTGGACCCGTCTTCGCGCCGCACGTCCTGCCCGCTCAGCTCACGTCGTCGCGGTGTATGCAAGGAACGACTGGCCGATCCACGCATCCGGCAAGTCGTCGATCGGGTCCGCGTTCCATACCTCGTACGGGACATCGCGGTCCGGCCGGCGCACGAAACCGAGCCGCTCGTACATCCGGCGGGCAGCGTCCATCCACTGCGTGGTGTGGACGATCACGGGCTGTGAGGCCCCCCGTGCCCGATCGAGGCAGGCACGCACGAGTAGCTCGCCCACGCCGCGGCCTCGCGCGGAGACGTCGACCGCGAGCAAGCGGAACTGTGCCTCCCCCGGAAGTGTCCACTCACTCCAGGCCGACGTGTGCTCGCTCACGTACGTCACGGACCCCACGACGCGGTCGTCGTGCTCGGCCACAAGGATGTCGGCGCTCTTGGCGCGCGTCGCGGTGTCCATGATCTCTGTCTCGTAGCCACCCCAGAGGTGATCGACCGGCAAGTCGCGGTACGCCGCGACCGTCAGTGCGCCGACGGCCGCGTACTCCTCGATGCGAGCGGAGCGAACGAGAATCACAACCGGCAGACCTTAGGGTCACTCGACCTCTACGCGGAACCCCTCGGCTTCGAGCCGCTTCACGATCTCGTCGGCATGCGCGCGATCGCGCGTCTCGATCGAGACCTCCAAGACCGCGCGTTTCACGGCGACACCCGGCTGATCGCGGCGATGCTCGACGTCGACGATGTTGCCTCTTGCCGAGGCGATGAGCTGCGCGACGGTGGCCAACACTCCCGGGCGGTCGGGCACCTCGATGTGCAGCCGCACGACCCGCCCCGACCGCGCGAGCGCCCGCAGCAACACCGACGTCAACACGCGCGCGTCGATGTTGCCGCCGCTCAGGACCACGCCGACGCGCTTGTCGCGGAAGGGCTCGCGATGCTCCAGCACGGCCGCGAGGCCCGCAGCTCCCGCGCCCTCGAGCACGGTCTTCTCGATCTCCAGCGCGAGGGCGATCGTCTCCTCGATGCGCTGCTCGGACACGACGAGCAGGTCGTCGACGAGCTCGCGGACGATCTCGCGCGTCAACACGCCCGGCTCCGTGACCGCAATGCCTTCTGCGATCGTGACGCCCCCGGTCGGCGCGGGGGCGCGGCCGAGCGCGTGGAGCATGCCGGCATAGCCCTCGACCTGGGCGCCGATGACCCGGATCTCGGGATGCAGGGACTTCAGCGCGATCGCGACGCCGGCAATGAGGCCGCCGCCTCCCACCGGCACGACCACCGCATCGAGATCAGCCAGCTGATCGGCGATCTCGAGGCCGACGGTTCCCTGGCCGGCGATGATCAGCGGGTCGTCGAAGGCGGGTACGAGCGTGGCGCCGGTGTCTTTCGCGATCCGCTGCGCCTCCGCCAGCGCCGCGCCGTAGCCCTCGCCCTCCAGCACGACGTGTGCGCCGTGATGGGCGGTATTGGCCACCTTGGTGAACGGCGCGTCTGCGGGCATCACGATCGTCGCCGGGATGTCGAGCAGGTGCGCGTGGTACGCAACGCCTTGCGCGTGGTTGCCTGCCGATGCCGCCACGACGCCGCGTGCCCGGGCCGCGGGGGAGAGGTGGACCAGGAAGTTCCTTGCGCCGCGCTCCTTGAACGAGCCCGTGAACTGCAGGTTCTCGAACTTCAGGAACAGGTCCGCCCCGGAGATGCCCGAAAGGGTCCGGGCCTCCGACAGCGGTGTCTCGGCGACAGCGTCACCGATCGCAGCGGCGGCGTCCCGGACGTCGGCGAGGGTGACCGGCAGCGCCATCCCGACATCTTCGCCCCGCGTGGCTTCCACCGGCGGATAATGACCGTTATCATGGCCCGTCGTGGCCGCAGTTCCCACAATCTCGTCCCGCGACCGGTTGCTGGCCGCCGCCGTCGAGGTCTTCGTCGAGCAGGGCTACGAGGGGGCGCGCCTGCAGGACATCGCCCGCGCGGCCGGCCTCACCACCGGCGCCATCTACGCCAACTTCCGCGGGAAGTCCGAGCTGCTGTTCGAGGCAATCGGCGTGCGTGCCGGCGCCGAGATGGACGAGTTGCTCACGGAGGCCCGTCGCCGCGACGTGCGCGAGCTGCTCGAGCTGCTCGGCGACCGGCTCGTGCGCCCGCACGAGGGCGTTCCGCTCCTCATCGACGCCGTCGCCGCGGCCCGCCGCGACGACGAGCTCGCCGGGACGCTGCGCGACCGGCTCGATGCGCGCGAGCGCGTGATCATCGAATTGGTCGAGCGCGCGAAAGCCGACGGTTCGATCGACCCGACGCTCGACACCCAGGCGTTCGCCCGGTTCTGTCTCACCCTCGCAATGGGTGCGCTCGTCATGCGCACACTGCACGCGCCGCCGCCCGACGGCGACGCATGGCACCAGTTGATCTCGCGTCTGCTCGACGCTGTCTCCCGGGAGGAGCAATGAACCACAAGCTCGAGACGATCCACGCCGTGGAATCGGAGTTCGACGCGATCTTTACGTGGGACTACGGGCGCAGTCGGCCGGCGCTCGTGAAGCTCTACGAGAAGGCCAAGACGTCGCAGTGGAACGCGGTCACCGACCTCGACTGGTCGATCGACGTCGACCAGGAGAAGGTCGTGCTGGCGAACGCCGAGCAGAACTTCGGCACGGGCATG
>DASQHW010000034.1:0-14093 GCA_035631895.1 Acidimicrobiia bacterium
CGAGCGCGGCCAGACCGACCGGGTGGAAGGTGTGGAAGACCTCGAGCCGCACTTCGACCAGAAGGACCCCTACAGCTGATGTCGGAGCCATAGGGATGGATGCGGTCGTCTTCTTCGTGTGCGCCGCGGTGATACTCGCCGGAGCGTTCGGTGTGATCCTCGCGCGGAATCCGGTGCACTCGGCGCTGTACCTCTTGACGACGCTCGTCGGCGTCGCGGTGCTGTTCCTCCAGCTGCACGCCGCGCTGGTCGCGGCGATCCAGATCGTGGTGTACGCGAGCGCGATCGTGGTGTTGTTCCTGTTCGTCATCACGTTGCTCGGTGTGGACCGCCACGAGCAGCTGTCCGATCCCCGGCGCTTCCAGCGCCCGGCCGCGGTAGTGCTCGGAGTTCTGGTGGCCGTCCAGGTCATCGTGCTCGCGGGCCGCCACTGGACGACGGGTGTGGCACCACCCGGACACGCGCTCGATCCCCCGCGGTCCGGCAACGTCGAGCGGCTCGCGCGCAGCCTGTTCACGGACTACATCTGGGCATTCGAGATCACCGCCGTGTTGCTCGTCATCGCAGTGGTCGGCGGCGTGGTGCTCGCCCGGCGCAGCGGCCAGCGCCCCGGCGTCGCCCCTCCTGCGGACGCATCGGAGACCCACGCGTGATCGGCGCCACCGTCGTCACACCGACGTACTACCTCGTGCTCGCGACGATCCTGTTCACGATCGGCGGGGTCGGGTTGCTGGTCCGGCGCAACACGCTGGTGATGTTCATGTGCATCGAGCTGATGCTCAACGCATCGAACTTGACGTTCGTCGCCTATGCCCGTGCGCTCAACGACATCAGCGGGCAGGTGATCGTGTTCTTCACACTTGTGGTTGCCGCGGCCGAAGTGGCGGTCGGTTTGGCGATCATCGTGGCCATCTTCCGGCGCCGACAGGATGTCACGGCCGACGACGTCGACCTGCTCAAAGGCTAATTGTGACGGCTCGCGATCTCCTCGACATCGCCTGGGTGATCCCCGCGCTGCCTGCGCTGGGCGCTGTGATCCTGCTGCTGTTCGGCAAGCGGATCGGCGAGCCGAAGGCGGGCTGGCTCGCGACGATCCTGATGGCACTGGCGTTCGTCGCGTCCGTGATCGCGTTCTTCGCGCTGCGATCGCTGCCGCCGGAGCAACGTTCGCACGTCGGCAACGGCTTCACCTGGATCGAGTCGGGCGGCTTTCGCGCAGACTTCCGGTTCCTCGTCGATCCTCTGTCGTCGACGATGACGCTGTTCGTCACAGGTGTCGGCGCGCTGATCCACCTGTACTCCATCGGCTACATGCAGGGCGACGAGCGCTACTCGCGCTTCTTCGCGTACATGAACCTCTTCGCAGCGTCGATGCTCGTCCTCGTGCTGGGCTCGAACTTCCTGCTGACGTTCCTCGGATGGGAGGGCGTCGGCCTCTGCTCGTACCTGCTGATCTCGTTCTGGTTCGAGCGCAACACTGCCGCGGTCGCCGGCAAGAAGGCGTTCGTCACCAACCGTGTCGGTGACTTCGGGTTCATGCTGGCGATGTTCCTCATCTTCTCGAAGATCGGGTCACTCGACTACTCACAGATCGGCGCCGCGCACCTCCGTGCGCTGGGGCTGTCGCAGTCGACCCTCACCGCGATCGCGTTGCTCCTGTTCCTCGGCGCGGTCGGCAAGAGCGCCCAGCTACCGCTCCACATCTGGTTACCGGACGCGATGGAAGGCCCCACTCCGGTCTCGGCGCTGATCCACGCGGCCACGATGGTGACCGCCGGCGTGTTCCTCGTCGTGCGGGCACACTCGTTCTTCGACCTTTCCGCGCACGCCGGCGTGGTCGTGGCGTGGATAGGCGCCATCACCGCGCTCTTCGCGGCGACGGTGGCGCTCGTGCAGAACGACATCAAACGGGTGCTCGCATGGTCCACGATCAGCCAGCTGGGCTACATGTTCCTCGCGGCCGGCGTCGGCGCGTATGCCGCGGCGATCTTCCTCATGGTCACGCACGCGTTCTTCAAGGCGCTGCTGTTCCTGGGCGCCGGCTCCGTGATCCACGGTGTGCACGACGAGCAGGACATGCGCCGCATGGGCGGGCTGCGCAAGTACATGCCGATCACGGCCGCGACGTTCATCGTCGGCTGGCTCGCGATCGCCGGCGTCTTCCCGCTGGCGGGTTTCTGGGCGAAGGACGAGATCCTGGCGCGCGCCTTCTTCGACCACTCGTACGCGCTCTGGGCCGTCGGACTCGTCGCGGCGCTCTTCACCGCGTTCTACATGACGAGGCAGGTATTTCTCGTCTTCTACGGCGACGAGCGATGGCGTTCGGCGGAAGTTCCACCCGGGAGCGCGGCCGCGGCCGGCACCGAACCGGCGGTGCTCCACGACGAATCGCCGACGACCGAGCACGCGCAGAGCGGTTCGCACGGTGAGCCGCACGAGGCGCCGTGGACGATGACGGTGCCGCTGGTCACGCTCGCGGTGCTTTCCGTGATCGGCGGTATCGTCAGCCTGCCGTTCACCACATTGCACGTCGAGTTCCTGACGTCGTGGCTCGAACCGGTGCTCACCGACGCGCACGCGCCACATATCACGTCCTTCGGCGGTGCGTTCCTGCTGTCGACGCTCGCGCTCGCGCTCGCGGTCTTCGGCATCGTCGTCGGCCGGGCGCTCTACCTGCACGGCCTCAACGCCGACGGCACTGACCCCGGCGCCGAGCGCCTCGGCGGGTTCGCCAATGTGCTCGCGAACGCGTACTACCTGGACGTCGGGCTCGCGCGATTCGTCAGCGGGCCCGTCACGGCCTTCGCTCGTCTCTTGAGCGACGGGGTGGATCGATCGGGCATCGACGGTGCCGTCAACGGTGTCGGCCGGCTGGCGGCCGAGAGCGGTCGGGGACTGCGCCGCGTGCAGACCGGTCTGGTCCGGAACTACGCGCTCGCAATCGTCTTCGGCACCGTGGTCTTGTTGGTCTATGTGACGACGCAGGCGAGGTTCTGATGCTCGCCGCCATCGCGCCTGTCGTGTCGACGTCGTCGAAGGTGGGCTTTCCGCTCCTGACCGCGCTCGTGTTCCTGCCTGCGGCAGGCGCAGTGGCCGCCATGTGCGTGCCCCGGCGGCGGCCCGAGGTCGTTCGCGCGGTCGGCTACGTCACCACCGCGGCCGTCTTCGGGATGTCGTTGTTCCTGCTCACGCAATTCGGTACCGGCGCAAACGAGTCGGGCTATCAGCTGTTCGAGAGCCACTCGTGGATCGGCACGCTGGGGATCCGTTGGACGCTCGGAGTCGACGGCATCTCGCTGTTCATGGTGGTCCTCACCGCACTGCTCATGCCGATCGGCCTCCTCGCGTCGGCGCGCATCGACAACGCGAAGTCCTTCACCGTGTGGATGCTGCTTCTCGAGGCGGCGATGATCGGCGTGTTCCTCGCGCTCGACGCGATCGTGTTCTTCGTGTTCTTCGAGTTCGTGCTCGTTCCCATGTACTTCCTGATCGCGGGCTGGGGCCACGGCAACCGGCGATACGCGGCGATGAAGTTCTTCCTGTTCACGATGACCGGCTCGGCGTTCCTGTTCGTCGGCATCCTGAGCGTCGCGTTCCTGTACGCGCGGGCCCCCGGCCACACGCTCACGTTCGACGTGCGGACGTTGACCGACTGGGCGTCGGCGAACGTCGGCGGGGCAACTGCGAAATGGCTGTTCTGCGCGTTCGCCGTGGGGTTCGCGGTCAAGGTGCCGCTGTTCCCGTTCCACACATGGCTGCCGGACGCCCATACCGACGCGCCCACGGCGGGCTCGGTCGTGCTTGCCGGCGTGATGCTGAAGATCGGCGCCTACGGCTTCTTGCGGTTCGCGATCCCATTCTTCCCGCAGGCCGCAGTCGACCTCGCGCCGATACTGCTCGTGCTCGCGGTCATCGGCATCACCTATGGCGCGATCGTTGCCGCGATGCAGCCGAACCTGAAACGCATCATCGCCTACTCCTCGGTGGCGCACCTCGGCTTCGTGGTGCTCGGCACGTTCGCCCTGACCCGTCAGGGCGTGACGGGCGGACTGTTCACGATGGTGTCCCACGGGCTCACCACGGGGGCGCTCTTCCTCCTTGTCGGCATGCTCTACGACCGCCGCCACACCTATGAGCTCAAGGACTACCGAGGGCTGTGGAAGGCGGTGCCGGTGTTCGGCGGACTGTTCGTCGCGACGACGTTCGCGTCGATCGGGCTCCCGGGTTTCTCCGGGTTCGTCGGTGAGTTCCTCTCGCTGCTCGGCGCGTTCCTCACCTCCCGTTGGTACGTCGTCGTCGCGACGACCGGTGTCATCCTCGCCGCGGTGTACATGTTGTGGGCCGTGCAGCGGGCGTTCACCGGCGAGCCCGACGACGCGAACCGCGCCACCCCCGACATCGGCGTCCGCGAGCTCGTCACCGTGGTACCGCTGCTCGGGCTGTCGCTGTTCCTGGGCCTGTATCCCAAGCCCGTGCTGGACCGGTTCCAGCCGACGGTCCGCGCCCTCGTCACGCACGTCGAGCAGCACAGCAACTTGAAGGTGCCGGCGGTGAGTGACCTCGGGCCGGCGGGTGCCACGGCGCAAGGGGCGCACAGATGATCGGTGCCGGCGCGACCCCGATCCCGCACCCCCCGGTCGACTGGTTCGCCGTCGCGCCGGAGGTCGCGCTGTTCGCGGCGGCCGTGGTGATCGTCCTCGGTCGCTCGCTCATCCGGCACGACCCGCGGGTCCGCGAGGCCTCTCTGTTGACCGCGATCACAGGCATCGCCGCGTCGGGCGTGTTCGTCGGGATCCAGTGGGGGTTCGTGCACGGCAAAGGCCCGTACCAGGCGATCAGCGGGATGGTCGCGGTGGACGGGTTCGCGGTCTTCGTGCAAACGGTGATCCTCGGTGCGACGCTGCTCGCGGTGCTGCTGTCGGCCGGCTACCTGAAGCGCGAGGGCCTGGAAGGGCCGGAGTACCTCGTGCTCATGCTGTGCTCCGCGACCGGAATGATGCTGATGGCGTCGGCGAACGACCTCATCACGACGTTCCTCGCGCTCGAGATCCTCTCGATCTCGTTGTACGTGCTCGCGGCGTTCGACAAGCGCCGCCTCACGTCGCAGGAAGCCGGTCTCAAATACTTCGTGCTCGGCTCGTTCTCGTCGGCAGTGTTCCTCTACGGCATCGCGCTCACCTACGGCGCGACGGGCAGCACGAATCTCACCCGGATCGCACAATTCCTCGCGCAGCACACCTTGCTGCACGACGGCGTGTTGCTCATGGGCCTCGCCTTCCTGCTCGTCGGGCTGGGCTTCAAGGTCGCCGCCGCGCCGTTCCACATGTGGACGCCCGACGTGTACCAGGGTGCGCCGACTCCGGTCACCGCGTTCATGGCGGCGTCGACGAAGGCCGCCGCGTTCGCCGCGCTGCTCCGTGTGTTCGTCGGCGCGTTCGACGTCTACCGCGTCGATTGGCGCCCGGCGGTATGGGTGCTCGCCGTGGCGTCGTTGCTCGTCGGCAGCCTCGCAGCAGTCGTCCAGACCGATGTGAAACGGATGCTCGCGTATCAGTCCGTCGCGCACGCGGGCTACGTCCTGATCGGCGTACAGGCGGCGACGAACAAGGGCACGAGCGCCGCGCTCTTCTACGTGTGCGCATACGCCGTCATGGCGACCGGCGCGTTCGCGGTGGTTGCCGTCGTCGCACGGCGCGGCGACGACCGGCACGCACTCACGGAGTACCGCGGGCTCGCCTCCGCCCGGCCCGTGCTCGCGGGCCTGCTCATCTTGTTCTTGTTGGCCCAGGCCGGTGTGCCGCTGACGGGTGGCTTCATCGCGAAGCTGTCGGTGTTCAACGCGGCGGTGAATGCGGGCCAGTACTCGCTCGCGCTGATCGGGATGCTGGCCGCGGTGATCGGTGCGTACGTCTATTTGCGCATCGTGCTCGCGATGGTCGCTCCCGCAGACGACGAAGCAGCCCCCGAAGGCCCGCGCATCCTCGTCGACCGCAGCACAGGTCTCGCACTCACGATCGCGGCCGCCGCGATCCTGTTCCTCGGAATCGTCCCCGGCGTCGTCCTCGACTTCGCAAGAGACGCCACGCAACTGCTGGCGCACTAGTTCTCCGGGTTGCACGGGGGCCGTGAGCGAAGCAACGCGGAGCGAACTGGCGGGAGCGGCGAGCGCCCGCGGG
Organism: Acidimicrobiia bacterium; assembly: GCA_035631895.1. Taxonomy (GTDB): domain Bacteria; phylum Actinomycetota; class Acidimicrobiia; order IMCC26256; family PALSA-610; genus DASQHW01. The sequence continues at coordinate 6,177 of DASQHW010000034.1, forward strand.
CCGGGTATCCCGGCCCGCAGCGAGCGCGACCCGGAATTACGCCAAGCGGCGGGGGCGGAAGCGGCGGAGGCGTTCGCTGACGGACGTGGTCGATGCCGGTGCCGCCGTACGCTCGTCGAGCTTCTTGCAGGTCAGCTCGTACGCGGCGTCGATCAGCTCCCGCGCACCCGAGAAGTCGAACAGGTCCCGCGGGTCGGCCGGCCGCGGCAGGACCGTCACCTCGACGCGGTCGGGCACGTGCCGCAGCTCGAGCTCGAAGCGCTGATTGCGCGCGTGCATGAAGCTCGTCATCACCACGTCGAGCGGCGAGCGTTCGATCCGCTCGCCGATAACGGCAGAGACGTTCAGCACGAACACGCGGTCGACTGGTCCCGACAGCGCGTGCCAGAGCGGCACGCTGTTGACCACGCCGCCGTCCACCAGCCGGCGCCCGTCGTGCTCGACGATCGGGAACACGCCCGGCAGTGCGCAGCTCGCGAGCAATGCCGGCTTCAACGGGCCCCGCGCGAGCACGACTTCGTCACCCGTGTCGAGGTCGGTGGCGACGACGCGCAGGGGAACTTCGAGGTCGGCGAAGGATCGGGCCGGTGTCGCGTGGTCGATCAGCGATGCGAGCCCGGTGTTCTCGAACAGGTGCGTCCCTCTCCGGACGACGTTCCACGCCCGAAGGATCCTCCCGCCGGGGAACACCTGCTCGGCGCGGAGCTGCTCCCAGACCGCAGCGAGCTGCGCGACGCCGGTGAGGTTCGGCGCATACGCGACGCCGGCACCGTTCAGCGCGCCGGCCGAGGTTCCGATGACGACGTCGGGCACGATGCCCCGCTCCAGCAGCGCGCGGAGCATGCCCACCTGGCTCACACCCTGATTGCCGCCCCCGGACAAGACGAACGCTGTGCGCGGCCGTGCTGCGCCGACCGGGCCCCTGGCCGTGATTCCGGAGGGAAACGGCAGCCTCGTCCCGCTCCTCGTCTCGTCGGCTCGCCGGCTTCGGCCTCTCTGGGGGTTCCTCGGTTCCATCTGATTGGTCGATTCTGCCTTCGCATGCGCTCACGGCGTCATCTCGTTCCCTACGACGGTACCTGCTGCGCGAAGGCGCAGAATCCATGCTTCGCACGGTTCGTCCCACGAAAAGTGCCCACGCGTATACTCCGCGACGACCCGAACTTGTCCGGCAAACGGATGCGCGCGTGACCGAGTTCTACAGGCAGTATCTCGCCGTCGCGGTGTTCGTTCTCGCTGCCTTCTTGATGGTCGGCGCGATGCTCGGCGTCGCGCGGATCCTGCGGCCGAGCGTCCCGCAGCACGACAAATACATCACCTATGAGTCCGGCTCCGACCCGCTGCCGCTCTTCGGGCAGGCGAACGTCCGCTACTACGTCTATGCGTTGCTGTTCGTCATCTTCGACGTCGAGGCGGTCTTCATCTTCCCGTGGGCCGTGGATGCGGAGAGGCTCAGCTGGTTCGGCCTCTGGGAGATGACGGTGTTCGTCGCGGTGTTGCTCCTCGGCTTGGCATACGTCTGGCGCAAGGGGCTGTTGAAATGGGCCTGATCAGCTCCGGCAAGTCACCCAAGCCGCTCAACTGGCTGCTGAACTACAGCCGCAAGTACTCGCTCTGGATGTTCCAGTGGGGGCTCGCCTGCTGCGCGATCGAGATGGGCGCTGCCCTCGCAGGTCCGCGTTACGACGTCATGCGGCTCGGGGTGATCCCCTTCCCGGCAAGCCCGCGCCAAGCCGATCTCATCGTCATCTCGGGCACCGTCACCGACAAGATGGCCCCCGCGATCAAGCGCCTCTACGAGCAGATGCCCGATCCGAAGTACGTCATCTCGATGGGTTCGTGCGCGAACTGCGGCGGTCCCTACTGGGACTCGTACTCGGTGACCAAGGGGGTCGACCAGATCATCCCCGTCGACGTCTACGTCCCCGGCTGCCCGCCGCGACCGGAAGCGTTCATACAAGGCATCGTGTTGCTGCAGCAGCGCATCCAGAACGAGGACATGGCGGAGCGGTGGCGGGGCATGGAGCAGGAGCCGATCGTCGTTGCCTGACGATTCCACGGACTCCCCCGAGACTGTCGAGCCGACCGAGACCGCCGAGACGGCCGGCTCGCCCGCGCCGCCGGCCGAGGAGCCGGCCCTCACAGAGCACGCGGAGCGCTTGCTCACGCGCCTGCAGGCCGAGCTCGGTGACGCGATCGTCGAGCACGCGGCAGCGTTCGGCGACGTCGTGGTACGTGTACGGCCGGATGCCTGGCGCGCTGCTGCGCACATCTGCAAGGAACGGCTCGAGTGCGATTACCTGTCGTTCGTGGCCGGCATCGACTGGATGCCGGCGCCGGTCATCGCAGAAGAGGGCTCCGGCGACACGTCGTCGCCCGCGCAGCCGCGTGAACAGACATACGGTGCCGCAGGCAGCGCGGGCCGGTACCAAGTGTTCGCGTGCGTCGAATCCACGCACCACAAGGACTGGCGCGCGTTGCTCAAGACCGACGTCGCCGACTCCGACATGCGCGCGGAGTCCTGGGTCCCGGTATACCCGGGCGCCGACTGGCACGAGCGCGAGGCGTGGGAGATGTTCGGCATCGTCTTCGACGGCCACCCGAGCCTCCGCCATCTGTACCTGCCTTCGGAATTCGAAGGACACCCGTTGCGCAAGGACTTCCCGTTGCTCGCGCGCGAGGTGAAGCCGTGGCCCGGGCTCGTGGACGTCGAGGGCATGCCCGGCGAGCCGGCAGAGGCCGTCGCCGCGGTCGGGGCGGCCGAGGAAGGATCGGCGCCGGAATGACCACTACCGACGCCAATCTGCCGCAACCCGGGGAGCTTCCCGAGGTCGAGGTCGATCCGAGCGCGTTACGGCACCTCGCCGACGCGCAGGTGAACGTCGAGCTCGACACCGGCGACATGGTGCTCAACATCGGTCCGCAGCACCCGGCGACCCACGGCACGCTGCGACTCGTCGTCCGCCTCGACGGTGAGCGCGTCGTCGCGGCCGATCCGGTCATCGGTTACATGCACCGCGGCTACGAGAAGCTCACCGAGTACCGCACGTACCCGCAGATCACGACGCTCATCAACCGCATCGACTGGCTGTCGTCGTTCGCGAACGAGGTGCCGTTCATCGCCGGCGCCGAGCAGCTGATGAACATCGAGGCACCACCGCGCGCGCAGTACATCCGGACGATGCTCACCGAGCTCTCACGGATCGCGACGTTCCTGCTGTTCCTCGGTGAGATGGGTCTCCAGGTGGGTGCGATCACTCCCGCGTTCTATGGATTTCGCGACCGCGAGTACGTGCTCAACCTCATCGAAGCGGTGACCGGTGGCCGTTTCCACCCGAACTTCAACCGCATCGGCGGGCTCAAGGACGACCTCCCGTGGGGTTTCATCGCCGAGTGCCGGACGACGATGAACAAGGTGCTCGCGTCGTGTGACGAGTTCGAGGACCTCGTCGCCGGCAACCCGATCTTCGAGAAGCGCACCCGCTCGATCGGCATCATCCCGCCCGAGCTCGGCGCAGGCTACGGCGTCTCCGGTTCGAACCTGCGCGCGTCGGGGGTCGACTGGGATCTCCGCCGCGACGGCCGTGACTATCTCGTGTACAACGAGCTCGACTGGAAGGTTTGGACGCACCCCGACGGCGATTCGTTCGCGCGGTACTGGGTCCGGTTGCAGGAGACGCGCGAGTCGGCCCGCATGGTGCTGCAGATGCTGGACCAGATCCCGGCGGGCCCGATCATGGCGAAGGTGCCGCGCATCATCAAGGTTCCCGAGGGCGAGGTGTGGGTGAACACGGAGAACCCGCTCGGTGAGATGGGTTACTACGTGTTCTCGAAGGGGGCCACCGGCCCGTTCCGGGTGAAGATCCGAAGTGCCTCGTTCAGCAACGTCTCGATCCTGCCGTGGTTGCTCCGCGGCGTCTACGTTCCCGACGTGATCACGATCCTCGCCAGCCTCTACTTCATCCTGGGGGACATCGACCGGTGAGTCATCTGCTCGCGATCGATGTCGGGTGGGGAACGACGCTCGCAGTGAAGACCGTCATCGTGCTCGGCATCGTCCCGCTGACCGCGCTGCTGCTCGGCTACATCTTCTTGTTGAAGATGATGAGCCACATGCAGAGCCGGCTCGGACCGATGGATCCGGGCGGTTTCCATGGTTGGTACCAGCTTGTCGGCGACGGCATCAAGTTCCTCCAAAAGGAGGACATCATGCCCGAGGACGCCGATCGCCGCGTCTTCGCGTTGGCGCCCGCGATCGTCGTCATGTCGACGTTCCTCGTGTTCGTCGTGATCCCCGCGGGGCCGCGCCTGGTCGTCGCATCGCTCGATTCCGGCCCGAAGGTGTTCGACGGGGTCGGTGTGTTCTACGCGCTCGCCGTGTCGTCGCTCTCGGTCATCGGCGTGTTGATGGCGGGCTGGGCGAGCTCCAACAAGTTCGCGTTGATCGGCGCGTTGCGTGCGGCGGCGCAGCTGATCGCATACGAGCTCCCCCTTGTGCTCGCAGTCGTCGGCGTGGTCGTGCAGGCCGGCACGATGAGCCTGCAGGGCATCGTCCACTTCCAGCAGACGGGCAAGATCTTCGGCTGGAGTGGTGTGGGCTTTCCGCTGATCCTCACGCAGTTCGTCGGCTTCGCCCTGTTCATGGTCGCGGCGCAGGCCGAGCTCACCCAGCCGCCGTTCGACATGCCCGTCGCCGAATCGGAGCTCGTGGCCGGCTACATGGTGGAGTACACCGGTTTCCGCTTCCTGTTCTTCTTCATCGGTGAATTCGGCACCGCGTTCGCGTTCTCCGCGCTCGCCGCGACGCTGTTCCTGGGCGGCTGGTCGCTGCCATGGGTACACGGCACCGCCGCCGACGTGGTCGGTCCGGTCGTGCTCGTGGCGAAGGTGTTGCTCGTTGCGTTCCTGATGTTCTGGGCGCGGTTCACGTACCCGCGCTTTCGTGAGGATCAGCTCCAGGCGATCGCCTGGAAGTGGTTGATCCCGATCGCACTGCTCAACATCCTCGCGACCGGCGTGCTGAAGGTGGCGTTCTGATGGTTGGGAGGCGCCATGAAGCGTGAGATCAAGGGCATGCTCACCGGTCTCGGCGTGACGTTCAAGACGATGACGCAACGCACGGTGACCGTGCAGTATCCCCACGAGCGCGAGGACCCGGCGCCGCGCGCCCGCGGCGTGATTGCGCTCAAGGAGGAGAACTGCACGGTCTGCATGCTGTGCGCCCGCCAGTGCCCGGACTGGTGCATCTACATCGAAGGCCACAAGGAGCAGCGACCGCCCCGTCGCGAAGGCGGCAAGCCGCGCAACGTGAGTGTGCTCGACCGCTTCGACATCGACTACGCACTGTGCATGTACTGCGGCATCTGCGTCGAGGTCTGCCCCTTCGACGCGCTGTTCTGGAGCCCGGAGTACGAGTACTCCGAACCGCGCATCGCCGAGCTCTTGCACGACAAGGAAAAGCTCGGCGAGTGGATGGAGACCGTTCCCGAACCGGAGCCACTCGAGCAAGGCGCCGACGTCAAGGGCAAGAAGTGATGGACAGCTCGCGTGATGCGATGACCGGAGCAAAGGGGAGCGAGCTCGCCGGAGTCTCGAGCGTCCGTGACGCGGGCATCCCGCCGTGCAGCGAGAGCGACAAAGAAAAATGATCGCCGAGAACGTCATCTTCGGGATCATTGCCGCCGCGATGGTCCTGGGCGCGCTCGGTGTGGTGCGGACGAAGAACGTCGTGCACGCCGCGCTCTACCTCGTTGTCGTGCTCGGCGGCGGCGCGGCGCAGTTCCTCCTTCTCGGCCAGGAATTCGTCGCGTGGGTCCAGGTGCTCGTATACATCGGTGCGGTCATCGTGCTGTTCCTGTTCGGCATCATGTTGACGCGCGCGCCGATGCACCCGAAGGACTCGCTCGACAACAGCTTGCGCTGGCCGGGACTGGTCGTCTCGCTGTTCCTCGCGGGCGTGCTCGCGACCCTCCTGATCGACGCATATCACGCGGACAAGGTCGAGCCCGCCGCACCCATCCGTACCGCCGCTGTCACGAGATCGATCTTCACCGTGTACATCATCCCGTTCGAAGTCGTGGGCGTGCTCCTGCTCGGTGCACTGATCGGCGCGGTCGTGCTGGCGAGAAAGGACTGACGGGGCGATGCTGCTGAATCAGTTCCTGTTGCTCTCCGCGTTCCTGTTCTGTACGGGAATCTACGGGGTGCTCGTCCGCAAGCACGCGGTGCTCGTGCTGATGAGCATCGAGCTCATGCTCGCCGCGGTGAACATCAACCTCGTCGCGTTCGGTGCCTTCCGGAACAATGCGATCGGTCAGGTCTTCGCGCTCTTCGTGTTGACGATCGCCGCCGCCGAGGTCGGCGTCGGCCTCGCGATCGTCCTGCTGATCTACCGCAACCTGCACAGCGCGGACCTCGACGACGTCGAGACGATGAAGGGCTGAGGCGAAGCAGTGGGCTGGTTCCTCGATCACGCCTGGCTGGTGCCGCTGATCCCGGCGGTGTCGTTCGTCGTCATCCTGCTGTTCGGCAGGCGCATGCCCCGTCAAGGCTCCGAGGTGGGCATCGCGGCGATCGGCGCGTCGTTCCTGCTCTCGTGCGGCGCGGCCGTCGGGTGGATCCGGCACCTGCGGAACGCCGAACCGGGCACGTCGGCACTGGGCGCGCTGGGGCGCAGTGTCGGCCGGTTGACCGCAGAAGGTCACCCGGCTCCGGTGCAGCCGGTGCTCCACAGCGTCACGTGGTTCCAGAACGGCGGCATCAAGCTGACCGCGGGCATCCAGATCGACGGCCTTGCCGTCGTGATGATGTTCATGGTCACGCTGGTCTCGCTGCTCGTGCACATCTACTCGGTGGAGTACATGCGCGGCGACCGGCGCTTCACGTACTTCTTCGCGGCGCTCTCACTGTTCACCGCGTCCATGCTGCTGCTGGTCGTCGCCGACAACACCCTGCAGCTCCTCGTGGGCTGGGAGCTCGTGGGCGTCTGCTCCTTCATGCTCATCGGCCACTGGTGGGAGGAGAAGGAGAACAGCAGGGCGGCGATCAAGGCCTTCCTCACCACGCGCACCGGTGACATCGGCCTGATGATCGGCGTCATCATGACGTTCTTCATCGTCCAGCGCTCCACTGGGCACGGCTCGTTCAACATCATCGAGCTCAACCGCGCGGTCTCCGAACCGACGATGGGCCACACCATCGTGCTCTGGTGCGCGCTCGCACTGCTCCTCGGCATCATCGGGAAGTCGGGACAGTTCCCGCTCCACACCTGGCTGCCGGACGCGATGGCGGGCCCGACGCCGGTCTCCGCCCTCATCCATGCCGCGACCATGGTCGTCGCAGGCGTGTATCTCGGCCTGCGTGTGTACCCGGTCTTCTTCCACGGCCTGTCGATCGGCACGCCGGGACACAGCTGGATCAACTGGATGGCGGCGGTCGGCGGCATCACGGTGCTCGTCGGCGCGTCGCTCGCGTTCGTGCAGGACGACATCAAGAAGGTGCTCGCGTACTCGACGATCAGCCAGCTCGGCTACATGGTCATGGCGCTCGGCGTCGGCGCGTGGACCGCCGCGGTGTTCCATCTGTTCACACACGCGTTCTTCAAGGCCGACCTGTTCCTCGGCGCGGGCTCGGTGAGCCACTCGGGATCTCACCACTCGTTCGACATGAAGAAGGACATGGGCGGCCTGAAGGCATACATGCCGCAGACGTACCGCACGTTCGTCATCGGCTCACTGGCATTGGCCGGGATCTTCCCGCTGGCGGGGTTCTGGTCGAAGGACGAGATCCTGGTGAGCGCGGGTCACAACGGCTACAAGCTCTTCCTCGTCATCGGCCTCCTCGGCGCGGTGATGACCGCCGCGTACATGACGCGTTGTGTGTACCTGACCTTCCACGGCGAGTACCGGGGCGGGCACG
>DASQHW010000035.1:0-5698 GCA_035631895.1 Acidimicrobiia bacterium
CCACGACGAGCCACGCCGCGGTGCCCAGCACGATCTCCACCGCGGCGCGTGCCTCCTGACGGAGCGCCTGCCCGCGGTCGCGCGTGCCCGGATCGACGATTGCCGACGCCAGGCGCAACCCCGCCACTCCCGCCACGGCGATGCAACTCAGCTCGAGCACGCCGTGCGCGACGACGAGCTCGAAGAACGGCCGGCCGTTTCCCGCGCCGATCGCAAGGCCCGCGACCGCACCGAGCAGGACTCCGTTGTAGATCAACACGTACAGCGTCCCGATCCCGAGGAGGATGCCGCCAGCGAAGGCGAGGAACGTGACCTGGATGTTGTTCGTGAAGATGGTCGCGGCCAGGCTCGACTGTTCGTCGACCGACTGGCCGAGATCGCGGCCCGGCTCGCGCGGCTCGGTCACGGACTGGTAGCGGCTCGGCACCAACCCGCTCGCCGGACCGGGGTCGCGCCACGCCCAGTAGCCGGCGAGAAAGGTCGGTACTGCGAGGAAAGCGAGTGCGCACAGGAGCAACGCGGGACGTTCGCGCACGCGGCGCCAATAACCATGCGAGGCGAACTCCCGGAGCGTCGCGGTTCTCGGCGCCGTGTGGTACACGGCTTGGCGGCCACGTTGCACGAGGCGCTCGAGACGGAACACCACGGGATCGGACGGGAACCGGCGGCGCGCGAGGGCGAGGTCCGCGGTGGCAGCTCGATAGCACGTACCGAGGCGGCGCACGCCTTCTGGGCCGAGCCGCGCGGGTGTGCTCCGCGCAGTGTCGACGAGCTGCTCCAGCTCCGCCCACGTCGAAGACCGGTCCTGCACGAACTCGTCTAAATTCGCCATGTGCGCCTCGACGACCGGGTGACGATCGCCACACCCGAAGGCGTCACGATCGACCTCGTGCTCGCCGGTCTCGGTTCCCGGTTCGTCGCCCGCCTCCTCGACACGGTGATCCAGCTGACGATCATCTTCGCACTCACCGCGGGCATGCTGATCACATCGGTGCCCGGCTTCGTTCGCGCGATCGGAATCGTCGCCCTGTTCCTCGTGCTCTTCGCGTACGACATCCCGTTCGAGCTCCTCAACGGGGGCCGCACGATCGGGAAGATGGCCGCCGGCATCCGCGTCGTCGCCGACGGCGGCGAACCGATCGCATTCCTCGCGAGCGCCATCCGCAACATCCTCCGGCTCGTCGACTTCCTCCCTGCGCTGTACGCGGCCGGCGCGGTCACAATCGTCGCGACACCGAACGACCAACGCCTCGGCGACCTCGCTGCCGGCACGTTGGTCGTGCGCGACAAGTTCCCCGGTGTGGCATCGCTGACCCCGGCGCCACTGACCGTTCCCGCAGAGGCCGTCTCGACATGGGATGTCTCGGCCCTCGACAACTACGACCTCGCGACGATCCGTCAGTTCCTCGACCGCCGACTGACGCTGCCCTGGCCGGTGCGCACCCATTTCGGCACTGCACTCGCCGCGCGCGTCGCGCCCATGGTCGCGGGCGCCCCCTACGGCGCGCATCCCGAGTACCTGCTGGAGGGCATCGTCGTCGCCAAGCAGGGCCGCGCATGATTCCGACGGCTGCACGGGAGCACCGGGGCCTGCGCCTCGCGGCAGCCGGCCTCGTTGCCGCCGCCGTCGCGTATCCCTTGGCACCGTTCTCGCCGACGCTGTGCCCGCTGCGGGCGACGACCGGTGTGCCGTGCCCGTTCTGCGGGATGACGCGCGCCGTGGTGGCGGCCGTGCACGGTCACGTATTGCAGTCGCTCGCGTTCAATCCCGGAGGCATCTTCGTCGTGCTGATCGCGGCGGTGTTGTTGGTACGTCCGGAACTGGCGGCCCGTGTCCGGCGTCCGCCGCTGTGGGCGCTCTGGGCACTCCTCGGCGCGCTCTGGTTGTGGAACGTCGGCTTCAGCCCGACCTTCCATCAGCTGCTGCTGCCGAGCTAGGCGTCGACTTCGCGGCGACCTTCGAGCGCACGACCGAGCGTCACCTCGTCGGCGTACTCGAGATCACCGCCGACGGGTAGGCCGCTCGCGATCCGTGTCACGCGCAAGCCCAGTGGTTTCAGCAACCGAGCGAGGTACATCGCAGTGGTCTCGCCCTCGACGTTCGGGTTCGTCGCGAGGATCACCTCGGTGATCTCTTCCTCGGGGATGCGGGCGAGCAGTTCCTTCACCCGGAGTTGTTCGGGCCCGATGCCCTCGATCGGCGAGATCGCACCCTGCAGCACGTGATAACGGCCCGGAAATTCGTTGGTGCGTTCGATCGCGACGATGTCGCGCGGTTCCTCGACGACACAGACGACGTGCGTGTCACGTCGCTCGTCGCGGCAGAAGGCGCACAGCTCGCCCTCGGCGATGTTGAAGCACCGACGGCACCACGACACACGGTCCTTCGCGTCCTCTATCGCACGCGCGAGCCGTCTCGCGTCCTGCGGATCGGACTTCAACAAGTAGTACGCGATGCGTTGTGCCGACTTCGGACCGACACCGGGTAAGCGCCCCAGCTCGTCGATCAGCGTCTGTACGGGCCCCTCGTACGGATTCACGGTGCTGCGCTCAAAGCGGTTGTTCTGGTCCGGCCCCGGGGCCGAGCAATCCGCCGAGGCCACCCAGCATCGAATCGAGGTCCAGGCCACCCGTTGCGGCGCCGAGCTGCTGCGCCTGCAACTCCTTGGCCTGCCGCATCGCGTCCAAGACGGCGGCCCGCACGAGATCCTCGAGCGTCTCCACGTCACTGGGATCGACGACGCTCGGATCGATCGAGATCCGGCGCAGCTCGCCGTCACCGGTCACCGTCGCCTTGACGAGCCCGCCACCCGCCGTCCCCTCGACCAGGGTGTTCGCGAGCGCGTCCTGTGCCGCCTGCATATCGGCCTGCATCTTCTGGATCTGCTCGAACATGTTCATGGGCTCGGGTCCGGTCATCGCGGGCGCTCCTCCACCACTTCGGCACCGAGGTCCGCCATGAGGCGGGCGACGGAGTCGCTCGGCGGCGCATCGGTCGCATCGACGAGGTCGTGAAGGTCGACGGCGTCATCCTCGGGCGGCTGCGCGTCTGCCGACTCGACGGATACGGGTGCGGGACGCAGGGCATCGGTGGCGTCGAAGTCGTGCCCGCGTACTTTGAAGCGCGGCTGTGTACCGAGACGCGTGGAGAACGCCTCCTTGATCGCGGTCGCTTCCTTGCGCAATCGCTCGTTGATCGCATCCTTTCGGCGCGACGGAACTCCGAACACGATCACCCCGTCGTCGAGCGCGATCGGCTGCGCGTCCTGCACCGCGGCGCGTACGGGCGCCTTCAGCACGCCGAGCACGTCCGGCCACGCCTCGATGACGTCGTCGAGTGTGAAGTTCGCGCTCGACGCATCTGCTCGGGGTGCGGGCGGCGCAGGGGTCGGCGGTTCGGCGGACGGTTCCGGCTCGGGAACGGGAGGCGCCGCCGCAGGCTGCGCGGCGGGCCGGCGCCGGCTCGTCAGCACTGGCCCTTTGGGATCGGCGGTCGTGCGTTCGGCCGGCGCGATCGGCGCGGCCTGCGCGAGGTGGGCCCCCCCGTTCGCGAGCTTCTGCTCGAGCCGCTCGACGCGGTCGACCAGGGTCTCCTCACGCGTGCGTGCCTCACGGCGCGCGATGCGCACGAGCGCGATCTCGAGCACGAGACGAGGGTCGGACACTGCTTGGCCGCGGATGTCGACGATCGCCTGCCCGAGGATCTCCAGCGCACGCACGATCGCGGTGTTCCCCATCTCCTTCGCGATCGCGTTCAGGCGCACGGACTCCTCAGGCGGCCCGTCGTGGGGTACGCGTCCCGACGCGTTCGCCTGGAGAAACGCGTCACGCAACGTGCGCAACAGGTCATCGGCGACGCGTCGCGGATCGTGACCGGCCGCAAGCAGGTCGTGCACGCCGACGAGCACGCCGGCGACGTCCTCGTTCGCCGCCGACTCGAGCACGGCGATGCGCTGTTCGAACGGCGCACCGCCGAAGGCGAGGTGTACCTGCTGCGCGTCGAGGCGCCCGTCGCCCACCGCGAGTGCCTGGTCGAGCAGCGACAACGCGTCGCGAGCGGAACCGGCGGCCCGGCGAGCGATGACGTCGAGCGCCTCGGCATCACTGTTGATGCCCTCACGAGCCAGGATGTCGGCGAGGTGGGCGACGAGCTGGCCGTGCGACAGCAGGTTGAACTCGAAGTGCTGGGTGCGCGAGCGAATCGTCGGGAGCACCTTTTGCGGATCGGTGGTCGCCAGGACGAACACCACGTGCGCGGGCGGCTCCTCGAGCGTCTTCAACAGCGTGTTCGACGCCGCGACCGACAACATGTGCACTTCGTCGACGATGTAGACCTTGCGGCGGCTCGACGCGCCGACACCCAGGTGCACGCTCTGGATGAGATCTCGCATCGCCTCGACGCCGTTGTTGGATGCTGCGTCGAGCTCGACGAGGTCGTAGAACGTGCCGGAGGCAACGGCATCACAGTTCTCGCACACGCCGCACGGCTCGCCGTCTTCGCGCAGCTGGAGGCAGTTGAGTGCCCGGGCGAGAATCCGCGCCGTCGTCGTCTTGCCGGTCCCGCGCGGGCCGGAGAAGAGGTAGGCATGGCCGACGCGGTCTTCGCGCACGGCGTTCTGCAGCGCGGTCGTGACGTGTTCCTGCCCGACGAGCTGCGCAAAAAGCTGCGGCCGGTGCTTGCGGTACAGGCTGTGCGACGCCACGCCTTGACGCTACCGGCTCGGCATCGCCGGACCTGTCCTGCGTCCGGACGACGGAGCGGCGCAGTAGCCTTGGTGCCGGCCCGCTCGCGCCGCGCCGGGTCCGGCGCGACGAGTGCCCGTGAACCGAGTCAGGTCCGGAAGGAAGCAGCTCTCAGCGGAAGCGCTCGGGTGCCGCCGGGTTGCCTGGCGCGAGCTGCGAGCGGGCCACCTGCCTGCACGTGCATTGCATGCTGCATGGCTAGCATCGCCGTCTCTCGGGAGGGATGCGAGAGCGGACGAATCGGCACGCCTGGAGAGCGTGTGAGGGGCAACCTTCCGTGGGTTCGAATCCCACTCCCTCCGCTCGCCCGGCCCACGTTCCCGGCGACGTCGCTGACGGACCATTGGTCATACAGCCACCGCACGGGTCGGTGAACGACCAATGGTCAGCCGACTCCCTGGGGGAATGCCCGCGGCCGTCTGATCAACCGACTTCACTCCGGGGCGCGGGGCGCGGGTTGCGCGGAATCCACTGGTCCGTCGTTGACGCCCATCGATTCCATGAGGATGTCGAGCACCATGTCGATCATCTCGTCGGTCACCGACGCCGGATCGACGAGGCGAGCGAGCGCCAGCCCGTTGAATAAAGCGCGCGAGATCTCGGCCATCGGTTCCTTCGCTCGCCGTCCGCGTGCGCCCAGTCGCTCGTACTCGCGCTCCATGAGCTCCTCGATGATCGTGCGGTCTCGGTGGAAGTGTTCGGCGAGCTTGGTCCGCGCATCGGCATTCCTGCGCGCGTACAGGATGAACTCGAGATAGAGCGTCACGAACGTGTCGTCCCAGAAGTACGTCGCCCCGTGCATCAGCTCACGCACGTGCGGCAGCTGGCCCTCGGGATCCTGCGATCCCTCGTCGAGCACCTCGGCGGTGATTGCCGCCTGCCGGTCGATGCGGTCGTCGAGCAGCGCGAGGAACAGGTCGTCCTTGCTCTTGAAGTTCGAGTAGACCGCGCCCTT
>DASQHW010000036.1:0-9627 GCA_035631895.1 Acidimicrobiia bacterium
CGTGTGCTCGATGCCGGGTGCGGTCCCGGACGTCATGCGCTGGAGCTCGCTCGACGCGGCTTCGAGGTCGTCGGCGTGGACACGTCGCCGGAGTTCGTCGCGCTCGCCCGGGACGCCGCGGGCGATCTGACGGTCGAGTTCCACGAGCTCGACGTGCGCCGGCTCCCGTTCGACGCCGAGTTCGACGCCGTGATCTGCCTGTGCCAGGGCGGCTTCGGCCTTCTCGGTGGCGGCGACGACGAGCTCGCGGTGGTCGGCCAGTTCGCTCGCGCCCTCCGTCCGGGGGGCAGGCTCGCGCTGAGCGCCTTCTCGGCATATTTCGTGGTGCGCCATCTGGAGGCGGGGGAGACGTTCGACGCCGAGACGGCGGTCAATCACGAGCGGAGCGTTGTCCTCGACGCCGGCCGCGCCGAGCGGCATTTCGATCTCTGGACCACCTGCTACACACCGCGGGAGCTCCGACTGCTCGCGGAAGGGGCGGGATTCGTGGTCGATGCAGTGTTCGGTGTGCGCCCCGGCCGCTATGCGCGCGATCGCCCGTCGATCGATGCGCCGGAGCACCTCCTGCTGGCGCACATTCCGCTCTAGCAGGGTTTCGCCAACCCCGATCCGCCTGTACCCTTGCGTCGCCGCTCTACCGGAGCGGCGATGTGCGCGCGCGACGATCGCCGCGACCGTCGGTCATCACGGCGCCCATCTTTCCCGAACAAAGCAGGCTACGAAGTGTTGGACCAGGAACCGGACGCGACCGCGCAGTCGACTGCCGCGGACGCCGAGCCCGCCGCCACGACACCCGACGAGGGTGGCGCCAGCGAAGCGGCGGAAGACGCACAAGACGACGCGAGCATCGTCGTCGACGACCTCGACGGCATGTCCCTCGAGGACGCGATCGACGCGACGATCGTCGCGTTCGATGACGGTGATCTCGTGCACGGCCAAGTGGTGAAGATCGACTCCGACGAGGTGTTGCTCGACATCGGCTACAAGTCCGAGGGCGTGATCCCCAGCAAAGAGCTGTCGATTCGCAACGATGTCGACCCGCACGAGGTCGTGACGCTCGGCGAGGAGCTCGAAGCGCTCGTTCTCCAGAAGGAGGACAAGGACGGTCGCCTGATCCTCTCGAAGAAGCGCGCGCAATACGAACGCGCGTGGGGCACGATCGAGCAGAAGAAGGAGAACGACGAAGTCGTCTCCGGACCGGTCATCGAGGTCGTGAAGGGCGGCCTGATCATCGACATCGGCCTCCGCGGGTTCCTGCCCGCGTCGCTGGTCGACCTGCGCCGCGTACGCGATCTGCATCCATTCGTGGGCCGCGTGCTCGACTGCAAGATCATCGAGCTCGACAAGAACCGCAACAACGTCGTGCTTTCCCGCCGCGCGTATCTCGAGGAGACCCAGCGCGAACAGCGCGACGAGTTCCTCACGAACCTGAAGCCGGGTGAGATCCGCAAGGGTGTCATCTCGTCGGTCGTCAACTTCGGTGCATTCGTCGACCTCGGTGGGATGGACGGCCTCGTCCACGTCTCGGAGCTGTCCTGGAAACATGTCGACCACCCGTCGTCGGTCGTGCAGGTCGGCGACGAGGTCACCGTGCAGGTGCTCGACGTGGACCTCTCGCGCGAGCGCATCTCCCTGTCGTTGAAGGCGACCCAACAGGACCCGTGGCAGGAGTTCGCCACGGGTCACCAGGTCGGGGAGCTCGTGTACGGGCGCGTGACGAAGCTGGTGCCGTTCGGCGCCTTCGTGCAGGTCGGTGAAGGCATCGAAGGCCTGGTGCACATCTCGGAGATGGCCGCACACCACGTCGAGGCACCCGAGCAGGTGGTGACCCCGGGCGAGGAGCTCTGGGTGAAGATCATCGACGTCGACCTCGAACGGCGGCGCATCTCGCTCTCGATCAAGCAAGCTGCCGAGGGTGGCGAGGTTGCCGCCGAGTACCGCGAGTTCTACGGCGAGCACGCCTACGACGAGCAGGGCAACTACATCGGGCCCGACTACTCCGACGGCGAGGGTCCGGCGACGGACGCCTCGACCGATGCCGCCGCGAGCGAGTCCGGGCCGGCCGGCGAGGCGACGGATGCAACGCCCGACGAAGGCACTGCACCCGCCGGCGAATGAGGCGCCCCGCGGCATAGGCCGTTCGGCACATTTCGGCGACCGCCCCGCTGTTGCCCCTGTTGCCAATGGGGCCAGTGTTGCCGTTGTGCGGCCCTGTTTGTGACGTTTTTCACGTGACGTTCGTTCCGTTGAAGATTCGGGCAAACGGGGCGCGTTCTGCCTCTTGTACCGAATAGGCAAAAAGGTGCAGACTGTCGATACCTGGCAAGTCCTCCTAAGGATGGGAGACAGACCAGGCGATTAGGTCTGTCGCAGAAGGAATCTGCGGGTCGGGGAAGATGGCGCGCGCGCCGGACGCCCGACACCGAGAGCGGGCAAAGGGGCACAGTGTGCGGAACTGGCGGGTATTGACCGCGATCGCGGCCGTGGTGTTGGCGGCGCTCGCAGGCGTCCTCGTGTGGAAGTACACCGACAACGCGAAGAACGACGCAAAGAAGCCGTTCACTTTCACGAGCGCCCTCGTGGCGAAATCGCGAGTCGCGGCGAACACGAGCTTCCAGCAGGCGCTGGACTCGGGGCTGATCGCCCGTGAGCAGCGTGTGCGGAACGACGTGCCGTCCTCAGGCGTCGACGGGACGAAGACCGATGCGCAGCTGAAGGCCGAGTACGCGAACCTCATCGCCGGCCACGACATCGCCGAGGGCCAGACGATCGTCGCCGGCGACTTCGTTGCCGCGGGATCGGTGGCGAGCGGTCTCGGCGGGACGCTCAGCAACGACGCAGCCAAGCTCGGCAAGAACAACGCGCAGGCGATCTCGATCAACCTCGACGACACGCACGCCGTCGGCGGCTTCTTGAGCCCGGGCGACCGGGTGAACGTGATCGCGACCGTTGACGTCACCGACCTCACGTCGAACGCCGGCAAGGCGATCAAGACCAGCGCGTTCTTGATGCCGGGCATCAAGGTGCTCGCCGTCGGCGCGACGACCGGGAGCGTCCAGACGACCGCCGGCTCGCAGTCGGGGTCGAACACGACACCGACGACGTCACAGGCGAACCCGCAGAGCCGGGGTGTGATCACGCTCGAGGTCGGCCCTCGGCAGGCCGAGCAGATCGCACAGGCGTCACAGCTCGGACAGTTGTGGCTGACGCTGAACCCGTCGACGTACAAGGCGGGCGACTTCGCAGTCGATTCCGTCCAGGAGATCGCGGGAGCGCAGAACCTCTTCGACCAGCAACTCAGTGAGACCGACCGGTTGCTGGCCGCGATCAAGGCCGCCAGCGGCGGCAAGTGACCGAACCCACGAGACGAGTGAGACGAGACGGCCGGTGAGCGTCATGGGAGAACCCGTACCGAGCAACCGCCCGGCGCCCCAGCGCTATCACGTGCATGCGCTGGAGCCCGACGAACGACTCCGCACGCGTATGACACTCGAGCTGGCGGGGATCGCGTCAGCGCCCGTTCGGTCGCTCGACGAGATCGCCGCGAACGTGGTGATGGGCGAGCCGACCGTCGTGCTCTTCGGGGCGAGCCTCGCGAACGCAGAAGGGTTCGAGGCGGTCCAACGGTTGACGCGTTCGTTCCCCGAGATCGGCGTGGTGTTGCTCGTCGAGGAACTGACACTGCCGCTGCTGCAACAGGCGCTCCGCGCCGGCGTACGCGACGCGGTCACGATCGATGCGGGCGAGTCGCAGATTCGCCAGGCGATCGAGCGGGTCGGCGAGACGATGACGGCGATGGTCTCGCGCGCCGAAGCCGCCGCGGACACGCAGAAGCTCGGCAAGGTCATCGTGGCGTTCTCGACCAAGGGTGGCGTCGGCAAGAGTGTGGTCGCCACCAACACCGCGGTCGTCCTGGCGACGCAGTGCGCCGGGCGCGTCGCGCTCGTGGACTGTGACCTCCAGTTCGGCGATGTCGCCGTATTGCTCGGCATCCCGCCGATGCACACCACGACCGACGCGGCAGGCGCGATCGACGGCGCAGACGCGCAGCTCATGGAGGGCCTGCTCGCCACGCACGAGGCGTCCTCGCTGAGAGTGCTGTGCGCTCCGGTCGAACCTTCGGCGGGCGACCAGATCACGGCCCAGGAGATGACGGGCATCGTCCAGATGCTCCGGCGGATGTTCGACTGGGTCGTCATCGACATGCCGCCGCACTTCGACGATGTCGTTCTCGCGTTGATCGAAGAGGCAGATCACGTCCTGCTCGTCGCCAGCATGGACATCCCGAGCATCAAGAACCTGAAGGTGGGCATCCAGACGCTCGACCTTCTCGCCATTGCGGGCGGAAAGCTCAGGCTCGTGTTGAACCGTGCGAACGCACGTGTGCACCTCGACGTGAGCGACGTCGAGCGCGCCTTGGGCGTGCCGGCGGAGTTCCGGGTCCCGTCCGACATCGCAATTCCACAGTCCGTCAATCGCGGTGTACCCGTCGTGCTGGACAAGCCACGCTCGCCGGCCGCGCTTGCGCTGCGGAACGTTGCCGAGAGCTTTCTCACCGCAGAGGCCGCGGCCGCCGACGCAGTTCCAGAGCCCATTTCGGAGTCCGAGACACGCCGTCGGCGCTGGCGCTGAGCCGGAACCTCGCGTCGTCAGGAGGAGGTCGCGATCATGTCCCAGCAGTTCTCACGGTGGCAGGACCTGCAAAAGGGTCCGAGCGTCACCGTCACCCGCACCGCGCAGCTGGAAGAGCTGCGCCAGCGGGTGCACGAGTTCGTCATCGACCAGGTCGGACCGATGCTGGCCGACGAGAAGGTCAGCGAGCACGAGCTCCGTCGGATCGTGCACGAGCACGTCAACAAGTCGCTGAGCGAGGAGAACATCGCGCTCTCGGCTGCCGAGCGGGCGCAACTCGTCCAGGACGTCACCGACGACACGATGGGCTACGGGCCGATCGACCGGTACCTGCAGGACCCCGGCATCACCGAGGTCATGGTCAACGGACCGAAGGCGGTGTACATCGAGCGTCGAGGCAGGATCGAGGAAACCGACGTCCAGTTCGTCGACGAGGGTCACCTGCGCCGGACCATCGACAAGATCGTCGGCCAGGTCGGTCGTCGCATCGACGAAGGCTCGCCGATGGTCGACGCCCGGTTGCCCGACGGGTCTCGTGTGAACGCGGTGGTGCACCCGGTCGCGATCGGCGGCCCGTTCCTCACGATCCGGAAGTTCTCCAAGGACCCATACACCATCGGCGACCTCATTGCGTTCGGTTCGATCACGCCGCAAGTGGCCCACTTCGTCGATGCATGCGTGCGGGGCCGGCTCAACGTCATCGTGTCGGGTGGTACCGGCACGGGAAAGACGACGCTGCTCAACGTCTTGTCGTCGTTCATCCCGAACGACGAACGCATTGTGACGATCGAGGACGCCAAGGAGCTGAAGCTCTGGCAGGAGCACGTCTGCTCGCTCGAGTCCCGACCGCCCAACATCGAAGGCGAAGGCGAGATCCGCATCCGCGAGCTCGTCCGCAACTCGCTGCGAATGAGGCCCGACCGCATCATCGTCGGTGAGGCTCGTGGCGCCGAGGCACTCGACATGCTGCAGGCGATGAACACGGGTCCCGACGGGTCACTGACCACGATCCACTCGAACACCCCTCGGGACACGCTCTCCCGCATCGAGACGATGGTCTTGATGGGCGGCATCGATCTGCCGGTGCGTGCGATCCGTGAGCAGATGGCGAGCGCGGTCAACCTCATCGTCCACCTCTCGCGGTTGCGGGACGGCACACGCCGCGTCACCAACGTGTGCGAGGTGCTCGGCATGGAGGGTGACACGATCGTGATGCAGGATCTGTACCTCTTCGACTACGGCATGGGCATGGACCAGGACGGCAAGTACCTGGGTCGGCTCAAGAGCACCGGTATCCGTCCCAAGTTCTCGGAGAGGCTCGCGGACTACGGCATCACGCTGGAGCCGGAGCTGTTCACGCTCGAGCAGTTCGCTCGCCGGGTGGTGGGGGCCCGATGATCTTCGTGATCGTCATCCTCGCGGCGCTGGCAACGGCAGGACTGGTCGGCTCGGTCGGCGTGCTGCTCGGCCGACGCGAGGCCGCGCTCGAGCGCCGCCTCGCAGGTTACGAGCGCATCGATCCGGCCGAGGCGGCGAAGGAGTCCGGGCCCGAGACCGCGGTGGTGCAGCAGGCCGTCGAGTACGCCAACCGGCTCGCGTCGAATGTCGGCGTGCTCCAGAAGGTCGAACAGGCGCTCGAACGCGCCGATCTGCCGGTTCGGGCGGGCGAGCTGTTGTTCTACTCCGCAGCTGCCGTCGTGATGGTGTTCCTCGGCATCACCGTTCTGAGCGGCGTGACCTACGGCCTCATCGCGGCCTTGCTCGTCGGGGTTGCGCCGGCGATATACGTGTCGCGCAAACAACGCGCCCGCCAACACGCCTTCGAGCGGCAGTTGCCCGACACGCTCACCCTCCTCGCGAGCTCATTGCGCGCGGGGTTCTCGTTCATGCAGGGTCTCGAGGCGGTGGCGCAGGAGATCGGTCCACCGATGCGGCGTGAGTTGCAGCGAGTGTTCACCGAGGTTCGTCTGGGCCGCTCGCCCGAGGACGCGCTCGACGATGCCGCGGTGCGCATGGGCAGCAACGACCTGGCGTGGACCGTCATGGCGATCAAGATCCAGCGCGAGGTCGGCGGCAACCTCGCCACGCTGCTCGACACGGTTGCAGACACCATGCAGAAGCGGGAGCGCATCCGGGCCGAGATCCGCGCGCTGACTGCCGAAGGGCGGCTCAGCGGGATCATCCTCGGGCTCCTGCCACCCGTCGCGGGCGTCCTCCTGTTCCTGGTCGCGCCCGAGTACATGAAGACGCTCTTCAACGAAGCGCTCGGTATCGCAGCAGTCATCGCCGCAGGTGGTCTCGCGATCGTCGGTTGGTTCTGGCTCCGCAAGATCGTCGACATCGAGGTCTGACATGGTCCCGATCATTCTCTTCCTGGCCATCGGCGCCGTCGCACTCGGTGCGTGGTCGGCGTCCACGGCGCTCGAGGCCCGCACCGGTGCCCGGCGATCACTTCGAGCGATCGAGAACTACGAGATCGTCGACGTGCGCGAGCAGGAGATGCTTGAGTCGGTCACGGACCGCCTCGTCGCTCCCATCGGTCGGAAGCTGCTCGACATCGGGCGCACCTTCACGCCCGTCGGTTACGTGGAGAAGCTGAAGCGGAACATCGTCCTTGCCGGAAACCCTCCCGGGTACGAGGTCGACCGTCTCATCGTGTGGAAGGTGCTCGGCGTCGCTTCGGGCATCGTCTGGCTCCCGCTCACCTACACGTTCCTCTCCGGCCACATACTGATCATGTTGCTCGCGATCACGTTCGCGTGGGGCCTTTCGGTGTTCGGTCCGGACGTGATCCTCAGCCAGCACATCACCAAGCGGCGCCTCGAGATCCAGCGCCGGATGCCGGACACGCTCGACCTGCTTGTGATCTCCGTCGAGGCCGGCCTCGGCTTCGAACAGGCACTCGACCGCACGGCGGCGACGGTTCCCGGGCCACTGTCGGAAGAGCTCCGGCGGATGCTGCAAGAAACGCGTATGGGCGCCAGCCGTGCCGACGCACTCCGTGCGCTCGACGAACGCACCAACGTCGAGGAGCTCCGTACCTTCATCGTCGCAATGCTCCAGGCCGACTCGTTTGGTGTTTCCATAGCGCGCATCCTGCGGACGCAGGCGGACGAGATGCGGGTGCGCCGGCGCTACCTCGCGCAGGAGAAGTCGCAGAAGGCACCGGTGCGCATGCTCTTCCCGCTCGTGCTGTGCATCTTTCCCGCCACGCTGGTCGTGGTGGTGATGCCCGGTTTCATGCAAGTGTTCAACAAGCTCTGATCGATGACGGTCGTCGAGGATCACGCCGGGACGGCAGCCGAGCCTCGTTCTGCACGTGCGGCCGCCCGCGGGCCGCGACTCAGCACCGTGTTCACATGGGTGTTCGCGGTCGGCGGTCTCGCCGTGGGCATCCGGCCGCTCCACGACAACTCGTTCATGTGGCACCTGCGCACGGGCCGCTTCATCCTCGACCACGGCATCCCGCGCCAGGATCCCTTCTCGTACACCGCGGCCGGCACCAAGTGGGTTGCGCAGTCGTGGCTGGCGGAGTTGGTCTACGGCATCGTCAACCGCCTGACCGGTGCGTTCGGCCTGCGGCTGCTCGGGGCCGCGCTCGGCCTCGTCGTCGGAGCGATGCTCTTCCGCGTCGCCCTGCGATGCGCGAACGACCGCATACGCGCGGGGGCGCTCGCGCTGCTGGCCTTTGCGACGTTGTTGAACGTCTGGTCGGAGCGGCCGTTGATGTTCGGGATCGTCGGCATGGTGCTGCTCGTGGCCATTGTCGAGCTTCCCGAGAGCCGGCTCGGGCGGCACGCGATGATCGCGTTGCCCGTGCTCATGTGGTTGTGGGCGAACACGCACGGAACGTTCGTCATCGGCTTCGGATACCTCGCGCTGCATCTCGTCGGGCGGTCGTGTGAGGGCTGCTCCCTGCGCCGGGGCCGCGAGCGCGTGCTGTTCCGGGCGTCCCTGATCGCCGCAGCGGTCACGCTCGTGAACCCCTACGGCATCGACCTCGTGCTCTTCCCACTCCGGCTCATGGCGCGTGGCGAAGTTCTCCGCGACGTTGCGGAATGGCAGTCACCGAACTTCCGGGAACCCGGCGGGATGCTCTTCGGCGCCTTCCTCGTGTGCACACTGGTGGTGCTCGCGCGCAAGCGGCCGGGCGTGCGTGACGTGCTGATCACTGTTGCGTTCGTCGTGCTCGGTCTCTACGCGATCCGCAACGTGGGGCTGACGGCTATTGCGATCCTTCCGGTCCTGGCGCGGTTGGTTCGCAATGACGCACCGCGTGCCGACGACCGGAGCTCGATGCACCGGCTCATGGTGATCGCGGCGGCCTGCGCGCTCGTCCTCGGGATCGTGCACGCGGCCGGTGAGCCCGATTGGAGTTTGGGCGCGTACCCGGTCAAGGCGTTCAAGGCCGTACAGCAGCAAGGGCTCGAGGGTCGCCGGTTGTTCACGACCGACGCCTGGGGCGGCTACGTGATCGCGACTGCGTGGCCTGCGCAGAAGGTGTTCTTCGACGACCGGTATGACATGTACCCGATCGCCGTGAACCGTGACTACGGCACCATCGCGAACCTCGAGCCGGGCTGGGCCCGGATGCTCGACCGGTACGACGTGGAAGTCGTGATGTCGCCGCGCAAGAGCGTGCTCGTCCAAGCGCTCGCCGACCGTCAGGAGTGGGTGCGTGTGTACGGCGACGACGTCGCCGTGGTCTACGCCCGCCGCACGATCGTCGCCGCCCGCACGAACGCGTAGCCCGTCTTCCGGCGGTCCGCCGGCGGTCGCGTGGTTGCTGCGTTGACGGGCTTCCAGAAGTCTTCGACGATCACGTCCGGCAGCCGGCCATCACACGAGGCCGTGAGCGGAGGCGGAGCCGGTGCGAGCTGCCGGGAGCAGGCGAGCGTCCGCGGGCCGGGTATCGCGGCGCCGGTGCAGACGAGTCGGTGAGCGAAGCGACGAAGGAGCGAAGCGAGCTCGCAGGAGCGGCGAGCGTCCGCGGGG
>DASQHW010000037.1:0-4336 GCA_035631895.1 Acidimicrobiia bacterium
TACGAGGATCAGATCATGCCGCTCGCGAGCGAGTGGCTCACCGGTGCCCGCAGCGTCCTCGATGTCGGGACGGGCGAGGGTCAGATCGCGCGACTCGCGGTGCGCGATGGCGCGACGTTGGTGGTCGGCGTCGATCCGACGGTGGCCCAGCTCGCCGTCGCACAGGAGCGAGGAGGTGGCGCGTCCTACGCGCGTGCGAACGCGGGTGCGCTTCCGTTCCCCGACGCGAGCTTTGACGCGGTGGTCGTGTGCCTGGTCTTCGAGCACATCGCCGACCATGCGCCGGCGATCCGCGAGATCGCGCGCGTGCTCCAGCCCGGCGGTCGTTTCCTCTTCTTCTTGAATCACCCGTTGCTCCAGGCGCCGAACAGCGGCTGGGTGATCGACCACGTGCTCGAGGAGCAGTACTGGCGCATCGGTCCGTACCTCGTCGAGGACGTCACGATGGAGGAGCTCGCGCCGGGCGTGGTCCTGCCCTTCGTGCACCGGCCGTTGTCGCAGTACGTCAACGCGATGGCGGCCCACGGGCTCTTGGTCGAGCGGATGGAGGAGCCGATGCCGCCCGAGCGGTTCCTCGCGCGGGCCCCCGAGTACCGCGACGCGGCGACGATCCCTCGTCTCCTCTTCCTGGTGGCGCGTCGCGTCGTCTAGGACGGCCCGCGCGCTCCGTCCGGCTCCGTTCACTCCGCGTACTACCATGATCTGGGCAATCAGGGCCAGGAGGGCGGGTGGCGGAAGAGACGATCGGCGGTCGGCTCGGGCATCGGCCGGCGCTCGACGGCCTGCGCGCGTTCGCGATCGCCGCGGTCGTCCCGTATCACTGGGGCGCCGGTGGCCACTTCGGCCTGGCCGGTGGGTTCCTCGGCGTCAACCTGTTCTTCGTCCTGAGCGGTTTGCTGATCACGCGCCTGCTGCTCGAGGAGCACATCCGGACGGGAGCGATCGGGCGCGCGCACTTCTACCGTCGCCGGATCGCCCGCTTGTTTCCCGGTTACCTCGCGCTGGTGGCGGTCGTCGCGCTCGTGTCGCGCTTCGCTCCGGTCTTCGGGAGCGCCGGCTCCGTGCGCATCGGCACCCTCGCGTCGCTGGGCTACGTCGCGAATTGGGTCGCGGCCGCGCGCGGCTTCGGCGCGTTGGGGCCGTTCGCACATCTCTGGTCGCTGGCGCTGGAGGAGCAGTTCTACCTGCTCTGGCCGCTGTTGATGATCGTCGCGCTCCGGCGCATGCCCCCGAGACGTCTCGGCCGGCTTGCCGCGCTCGCGTCCCTCGCAATCTTCGTGCAGCTCGCGGCGCGATCGGTCGGGTCACCCAACGAGATGATGCTCTACCTCGGCACCGACGGCCAGGGCATGGCGTTCCTGCTCATCGGCTGCGCCGCCGCGCTCACGTTCCCGGTCGGGGCCGATTTCGACGCCACGACGTCCGGGCGTCTTCTGCACCGGTTCGGCGTGTGGTCGATCGTTCCCATCCTTCCCTTCCTCATGGCGTTCGACCACAACGGACATCTCTTCTACTACCGCGGCGTACTTGCGGTGATCGGTGTCTGCATGGTCGTCCTCGTGCTCGCTGCCCTCGTCGACGGTCCGCTCAGTCGGGCGCTCGCGTGGCAGCCGCTCGTGTACCTCGGACAACGGTCATACAGCGTGTACCTGTGGCACTACCCGGTCATCTTGATGACGAATTGGTTGAACGATCGCTACACGCTGCACTGGAGCTTCCCGATCGCGTGCGTGATCGCGGGATGCGCCACACTCGCCCTCGCGGAGGTGTCGTTCCGCGTCGTCGAGCGCCCGCTGCGCCGGCGGCTCGCGCCAAAGCGCGTTCCCACGTCCACCGCGCACCGCCCGCTGGAAGCCGCAGTCAGCGGCTGAGCGGCCGCCAACCCGCGCGCACAGCGGATCAGGTGATCTCGAGCATCCGCTCCAGCGCGATGCGCGCGCCTTCGGTGGTATCGGGATCCACCACGATCTGGTTCACGACCTCGCCGGCGACCAGATGCTCGAGCACCCAGGCAAGATGCGGGGCGTCGATGCGGAACATCGTCGAGCACGGGCAGATCAGCGGATCGAGAGTGAAGATGGTCTTGTCCGGGTGTTCCCTGGCGAGCCGCTGCACCATGTGTACCTCGGTGCCGATCGCGATCGTCGCGCCCGAGGGCGCGTCCCGAACCCATTCCTGGATGCGTTCGGTAGAGCCCACACGGTCGGCGATGGCCACGACCTCGTGCGAACACTCGGGATGCACGATGACCTCGACGTTCCTGTGCTCGCGACGAGCCGCGCCGATGTGCTCTGGACGGAACCGCTGGTGCACGGAGCAGTGTCCCTTCCAGAGGAGAAACGTCGCGTCCTTCACGTCGCGCTCCTCGAGACCGCCGAGATCACGACGCGGGTCCCACACGCGCATGTCGGCCTCGTGGAATCCCATGTCGTATCCGGTGTTGCGACCGAGGTGCTGGTCGGGGAAGAACAGCACCTTGTCACCCTTGGCGAGCGCCCACTCGAGCACGGCGCGAGCGTTGGACGACGTGCACACCGCGCCCCCGTGGCGACCGACGAACGCCTTCAGGGCCGCCGAGGAGTTCATGTACGTGATCGGTACGACCCGTTCGATCGCGGTCGTCTCCGCGATCTGTTCCCAGCTCTCCTCGACCTGCTCGAGGTCTGCCATGTCGGCCATCGAGCATCCGGCGTTGAGGTCGGGCAGGATGACGCGTTGATGGTCGGCGGTCAGCACGTCGGCCGATTCGGCCATGAAGTGCACGCCGCAGAACACGATGTCAGTCGCGCGGTGGTTCTCAGCGGCGAACCGGGCGAGCTTGAAGGAGTCGCCGACGGCGTCGGCCCAACGGATGACCTCGTCCCGCTGGTAGTGGTGACCGAGGATCACCAGTCGGTCTCCGAGCGCGTCCTTCGCGGTCGCGATGCGCGCCGCGAGCTCGTCGTCAGTGGCGCGGGTGTAGTCGTCCGGAAGTGGAGCCTGCAGTCGCAACATGTCGGGGCCCTCCCCGTTTCGGGGTTCAGCTCCTCGTCGGCCGGCGGGTGGCAGCCCGGTCGCCAGCACCGCGGGGTTGTCGGCCTCGGAGCTCGTATCTCGCCGGATACCGGGCCCGGCGTGCGACCACCATAACACTCAGGTCGAGTGGAAGACAGCCTGCCCGCAACGGGCACCGCCGAAGCCGCCGGGATCAACGGGTGCGCAGGGGCGGATCGTCGTGGCCGAGCCGCGAGAATGGGGCGTGGTCACCCGTCCCGAGACCGGAAGCATTCCCGACGCACCGGGCTCCTATCAGTTCCTCGATGCCCAGGGGCGGGTCATCTACGTCGGGAAGGCAAAGAGCCTCCGCAGCCGGCTCTCGAACTACTTCGTCGACCCGGACCTGCTGCTCGAGCGGACGCGCCAGATGGTGGAGGCCGCGGCCTCGGTCGAGTGGATCGTCGCCAAGAACGAGGTCGAAGCGTTCTTCTTGGAGTTCAACCTGATCCAGCGGTACAAGCCGCGGTTCAACATCAGGCTCAAGGACGACAAGAGCTATCCGTTCCTGGCGGTCACGCTCGACGAGGAGTGGCCCCGAGCGATGGTGCTCCGCGGCAAGAAGCGCAAGGGTGTGGGCTACTTCGGGCCCTACGCGCACGCGTACGCGATCCGCGAGACACTCGACCTCCTGCTGCGCACGTTCCCGATCCGCACCTGCACGAAGGCGAAGTTCGATCGGCACCACCGGCTGGGCCGCCCGTGCTTGTACGCGCACATCGAGAAGTGCGGCGCCCGGTGTGTCGGCGCGATCGTTCGCGAGGAGTACGACGGGCTCGTCCAGGAGCTTCTCGCGTTCCTTGACGGCGAGCACGACGAGATCATCAAGCGGATCGAGCAGCGGATGCGAGACGCCGCCGATCATCTCGAGTTCGAGCGGGCCGCCCGTCTGCGCGACCAGCTCACCAGCGTGCGCAAGGCCATCGAACGCCAGCAGATGGTCGCGTCACGTGAGGAAGACTTCGATCTGCTCGGTATCGACGAGGACGCGCTCGAAGCCAGCGTGCAGGTCTTCTACGTGCGTCGTGGGCGGGTCGTCGGGCGCAAGGGCTTGATCGTCGACAAGGTCGAAGACGTCGAGACGCCGGCGCTGGTAGCGCGCATCATCGAGCAGCTGTACGCCGACGCGAGTGGCAGCGACGTGCCGCGCGAGATCCTGGTTCCCGTGGCACCGGAGGACAGCGACCTCTACGAGCAATTCCTGTCGTTGAACCGGGGATCGAAGGTGCGCGTGCGCGTCCCGCAGCGCGGTGGCAAACGCGAGCTGTTGCACACCGCGACGCTGAACGCGCGCGAGAGCTTC
>DASQHW010000038.1:0-10305 GCA_035631895.1 Acidimicrobiia bacterium
CAGCGGATTACGGCCGCGGCGGTCGCCGCACAGCACCACGGTGAGACGCCGCCGCGGCTTGCCCGATGCAGCATCGGTGCGGCCGTTCGGCACGTGATGAGGGAAGTCGAAGCTCAATCCTTCATCGGCGAGCAGGCACAAGCCCGCCTTCTCGGTGTCGAGCTGTTGGTACAGGCGGTCGATGAGCCTCTGATTGCCGACGAGGCTGTTCTTTGCTCGGTCACTGCGCCGCGCGTAGAACGGCAGCATCGGGAGCCCATATCTCGCCGAGATCGCCGCCTCGTGCAGCCGGGCCTCCGCGTCGCTGGCATGGGCGCCGATCACCCACACTGCATCAGCACCCTCAGCGTTGCACCGCATCGCCGGCCCGAGCACCGCCGCCCGTTGTCCTGCGGTGTACGTCCGCGACGTCCCGACCCGAAAACCCACGCCGTTCTTCCACATCAGATACGTCATGTGCATCTGCGGGGTCCGGCCCGCGAGATATCCCGCGAAATGGGTGTGTTCGGCCGTGCTGACGATGCGTCGACCACTCGCCAACGTGATCGCGACACCCCCGACGCGTTCCGATGTGTGGACGCGCAGGATTCGCGCGGGGCGGAAGTCGCCGCTGCCGTAGCACGACATCACCGTCTCGCCCACGCGAACCTGCTCGATGGGCTTGTGCGAGCCGTTCCCCATCGTGACCGACGTACCAGTGGCAAGGCATTGAGCGTCGTCCCCTACGATCATGATGCTGCGGTGCTCCTGAGTGAGCATCCGCACCAGCTCCCACTGCGCGACGTTGGTGTCCTGGAACTCGTCGACGAGGACGTGACGGAACCGCTGCTGATAGCGCGCCAGCGCGTCCGGGTGCTCGCGGAACAACCGCACGGCCAGCACGAGCAGGTCGTCGAAGTCGACCGCCGATGCATCGGCCAGGCGACGCTGGTACTCGGTGTAGACCTCCGCGATGCGACGCTCGGCCGGCCCCGACGCCATCTCCGCGTACTCCGGGGGCAGCACGAGCTCGTTCTTCAACGAGCTGATCTGCGCGTGCAGCTGCCGTGCGGGGAAGCGCTTCGGGTCGAGGTTGAGGTCACGCCGGACCCAGTCGGTGAGTCGCTGCGCGTCTGCCTGGTCGTAGATCGTGAAGCTCGACCGGTACCCGAGGAGTGATGCCTCGCGGCGCAGGATGCGCGAGCAGGCCGAGTGGAACGTCGACACCCACATCCGCCGGCCGACGGGCCCGACGAGCTCGGCGACGCGTTCGCGCATCTCGCCGGCGGCCTTGTTGGTGAAGGTGATCGCGAGAATCTCGAACGGCGATACGCCGAGCTCGGCCACGAGATAGGCGAGCCGGTGCGTGAGCACGCGGGTCTTGCCCGAGCCGGCCCCGGCGATGACGAGGACCGGTCCCGGCGGCAGTGTCACGGCCTCGTACTGGGCGGCGTTCAGCCCCGAGAGATCGAGCTCACGCCGGGGCCGAGAGGGCTGCACATCCACCATGACGAACCCATGGTACCGGTGCGAATTACACCGATGTCAGCCTTCGAGCAGCAATGTCACCGGCCCGTCGTTCACCAACGCGACGTCCATGTGCGCGCCGAACACCCCGGTCGCGACCGGCACCCCGAGCGCGCCGAGGTCGCGCGCGAAGGCGTCGACCAACGGCGCGGCCTGCTCAGGTCGCGCGGCGTTGACCCAGCTCGGTCGTCTTCCGCGCGCGGTGTCGCCGTACAAGGTGAACTGACTGATGACGAGCGCGCCGCCGCCGGTGTCCAGCAGTGAGCGGTTCATCACTCCCGTGTCGTCGTCGAACACGCGCAGATTCGCCACTTTGGCGGCCAGCTTCGTCGCGGCGGCGGCGACGTCGGAATGCGTCACACCCACGAGCAGGCACAGCCCCGCGCCGATCTCACCCACCACCGAGCCCTCGACGGCCACCGACGCAGCCGTCACACGTTGCACGAGCACGCGCACTCAGGCTCCTCCGCCGGTGCGCGCGCCGGAGATCGCAGGCCCAGAAGGGACCGCTACCCTGCCGCCTTCTCCGCGTCGGGTGTGTACGCGCCCGACCGTGCGAGGCCGTTCATCTGCGCCCGGTGCAGGTACGCGGACTGGCCCGCCGCGATGTTCGCATCGTCGCCCTTCCAGGCCTTGAGCGCGGGCGCCTGCAGTGCGCGACCGTACGAGAACGAGACCTGCCACGGGTGCGGTCCCAGCTTGTTGATCGCGTCGAGGTTCGCCGTCGCCTCTTCGTCGCCCTGGCCGCCGCTGAGGAACACGATGCCGGGCACCGCGGCAGGAACCACCGTGCGGAAGCACGAGATCGTCGCCGCCGCGACCTGCGCGGGCGGCGCCGGGTACTCCGGGCTCTTCTTGCCGGGTACCTCCATGTTCGCCTTCAACAGCATGCCCTCGTACTCGACCCGTTGCGCGTACAGCTCAGTGAACACGTCGTGCAGGGTGTCACAGGTCACCTCGTAGCACGTTTGGAGCGTGTGATCGCCGTCCATCAGCACTTCGGGCTCGACGATCGGGACGATGCCTTCCTCCTGGCACAACGACGCATAACGCGCGAGCGCGTTCGCGTTCACGTCGAGGCAGTACCGCGTCGGGATGCCGGGGCCGATGTTGATCACGGCGCGCCACTTGGCGAACTTGGCGCCCAGCTCGCGGTACTCGACGAGACGTGCGCGCAAGCCGTCGAGACCCTCGGTCACGAGCTCGTCGGGCGATTTCGCGAGCTTGGTCGTCCCCTTGTCGACCTTGATCCCCGGGATGATCCCGTTCTCTTCGAGAACCTTGACCAGGGGACGGCCGTCCGAGGCCTTCTGACGGATCGTCTCGTCGAACAAGATGACCCCGCTGATGTGCTGCGCCGCGCCCTTGGTCGTGAACAGCATCTCGCGGTACGCGCGCCGCCGGTCCTCGGTCGACTCACATCCGATCGAGTCGAAGCGCTTCTTGATGGTGCCGCTGCTCTCGTCGGCAGCGAGGATGCCCTTGCCGGGGGCGACAAGCGCTCGGGCGATCTCGTTCAATGCGGCGTCCATCGTCTTCCCTTCCTGCCGGCCGGAACCGGCCCATTCTCTCCTGTCCCCGGCGGCCGATGCCTACCGGGCCCGGATCACTCCGGATGCGTTATTCCCATTCGATCGTGCCCGGCGGCTTGGACGTGATGTCGTATGCCACCCGATTCACTCCCGGGACCTCGTTGATGATGCGGTTCGAGATGCGCTCGAGGACGTCGTATGGCAGGCGCGCCCAGTCCGCGGTCATTGCGTCGTCCGACGTCACGGCGCGCAGGACGATCGGATAGGCGTATGTCCGGTCGTCTCCCATGACGCCCACGGTCCTCACCGCAGGGAGCACCGCGAAGCTCTGCCAGATGTCCCGGTACAAGCCCGCCCGCCTGATCTCCTCGACGACGACCGCGTCGGCCTGCTGCAGGATCTCGACGCGCTCTCGCGTGATCGTGCCGATGATGCGCACGGCCAGACCCGGGCCCGGGAACGGCTGGCGCCACACGATGTCCGCCGGCAGGCCGAGCTCCTCGCCGATCTCGCGCACCTCGTCCTTGAACAAGTTCCGCAACGGTTCGACGAGCTCGAAGTCCATGTCCTCCGGCAGGCCGCCGACATTGTGGTGCGACTTGATGTTCGCGTTGTCACCGCCACCCGACTCGACGATGTCGGGATACAGCGTCCCCTGTACGAGATAGCGCGCGTCGCCGAGGTCGCGCGCCGCTTCTTCGAACACGCGGATGAACAGCTCGCCGATCGTCTTGCGCTTGCGCTCGGGGTCGATGACGTCGTCGAGCGCCGCGAGGAAGCGATCTGCAGCCTTCACGTGCACGAGCTCGACTTCGAACTGCTCACGAAACGTCTGCTCGACCTGTTCCGCCTCTCCGAGCCGCAGCAGCCCTGTGTCGACGAACACGCAGACCAACTGGTCGCCGACCGCCTTGTGCACGAGCGCCGCCGCGACCGCGGAGTCGACGCCGCCCGACAAGCCGCAGATGACGCGCTCGGTACCGACCTGGGCCCGGATCTCCGACACCGCGTGCTCGATGATCGAGACATTCGTCCACGTCGGGCGGCAACCGGCCGCGTCGTAGAGGAACGCCTTGAGGACTTCCATCCCGTGTTCGGTGTGCATCACCTCGGGATGGAACTGCACTCCGTAGATGCCGCGGTCGCGGTCCTCGAGCGCGGCAACCGGCACCGCATCCGTACGGGCCGTCACGGCGAACCCGTCGGGCGGCAGCGTGATGGAGTCGCCGTGACTCATCCACACGATCTGGTCGACGGGAAGGTCCGCGAGCAGCAGCGACGATCCCTCGAGGTGCAGCTCGGTCCGGCCGTACTCTCCGACTCCGGTCTTGGCGACTTCGCCCCCAAGATCGCGCGCGACGAGTTGTGCCCCGTAGCAGATGCCGAGGATCGGCACGCCCGCGTCGTAGATCGCGGCGTCGATGCCCGGCGCCCCGTCGACGTGCACCGAGGCCGGACCGCCCGAGAAGATGATGGCCCTCGGCTTCCGTTCGAGCATGTCGGCGATCGGCATCGATCGGGGAACGATCTCGCTGTAAACGTGCGCCTCGCGGACGCGCCGGGCGATGAGCTGCGCGTACTGTGCTCCGAAATCGACGACCAGAACGACGTCGAGAGGGTCGCTCACTGCGCCGGGAGAGGACTGACAGGGAGTTCGTTCACTGGCCGGCCATCCCGATGCCCTGTGCGCGTTGCAGCGACTTGCCCTCGGTCTTCAACGCGGGCGCGACCATCACCTCGGCCTTCTGGAACTCCTTCACGGTCTCGTAGCCGGTCGTCGCCATCCACGTGCGAAGCGCGCCGAACAGGTTGAGTGTGCCGTCGTTCTCGTGTGCAGGGCCGACGAGGATCTCCGTGAGCGTGGCCTTCTGGCCTGCGAACACCCGCGCACCTCGCGGCAGCGTGGGATGGAACGTCGCCATGCCCCAGTGGTAACCACGGCCCGGCGACTCGTACGCACCCGCGAGCGGCGAGCCGATCATGACCGAGTCCGCGCCGCACGCGATCGCCTTGGCGATGTCACCCCCGGTCCGCATGCCACCGTCGGCGATGACGTGCACGTAGACACCGGTCTCGTCGAGATGGCGGATCCGGGCGCCCGCGGCGTCTGCGATCGCCGTCGCCTGCGGCACACCGATGCCCAGCACGCCACGGCTCGTGCAGGCGTGACCGGGACCCACGCCGACGAGGACGCCGACCGCGCCGGTGCGCATCAGGTGCAGCGCCGTCGAGTAGGACGCGCAGCCGCCGACGATCACCGGCAGCTCGAACTCACGGATGAACTTCTTGAGGTTCAGCGGCTGGCGCGCGGGGTCGTGCGACACGTGCTCGGCCGAGACCACCGTGCCCTGGACGACGAGGATGTCGAGCTCCGCGTCGAGCACGTGCTTCGCGTACAGCTCGACCCGCTGCGGTGTGAGTGATGCGCACACCGTGACCCCGCCGGCCT
This sequence comes from Acidimicrobiia bacterium, assembly GCA_035631895.1. Taxonomy (GTDB): domain Bacteria; phylum Actinomycetota; class Acidimicrobiia; order IMCC26256; family PALSA-610; genus DASQHW01. The sequence goes on from DASQHW010000038.1 coordinate 5,488, forward strand.
TGACCTCACGGATGCGCTGCGGGATCAGGTCTTCCTTGATCGGCTCGTCGTACAGCTCCTGCATGCGGCGCGTCGCCTTCTCGGGCGGCAGCGACGCGATCTCCTCGAACACGGACTCGGGGTCCTCGTAGCGCGTCCAGAGACCCTCGAGGTTCAGGCAGGCGAGCCCGCCGAGCCGGCCGATCGAGATAGCCGTCGCGGGCGACACGACGCCGTCCATCGCAGCCGCCATCATCGGCAGCTCGAACTTGTAGGCGTCGACCTCCCAGGTGATGTCGACGTCCTCCGGGTCGCGGGTTCGCCGGCTCGGCACGATGGCGATGTCATCGAACCCGTATGCCCGGCGTCCCGACTTGCCGATGCCGATCTCGACTTCCACGGCCCCTCCGGCGTCTCCGCGTTCCCCTGGAACTCAGAAGGTTACCGCCCGGGCGAGCGGATCGGCGCCTCTGCAGGAGCCCACCGACTCCGCGAGTCGATGCGGTCCCCGCACGGGCGCAATCGGCTGCTACTGCTCGGTCGCGGCGTCGTACGCCTCGCTCAGCCATGCGCACAGCTGGTCGTCGACTTCATCGGCGCGCCGCACCTTGACCTCGCTGAGAACCCGGGTCGACGACAGCCGCAACGACCGTGCGACCCGGGCGTCGTCGATCGCGTGCGGGAGGTAGAGGTTGCACGACAACCACTTGGACTTCGGCCGTAGCTCGGCGAGCTTGCGGTCGACCTTCAAGAAGACACCGACCTGCACCGCGTCCTCGTGGACGGGTCCGATGGACTGCAGGAACGCCAGAATCGCGTCGTAGATCGCGCGTTGCTCGGGAGGGCGTCCGCGGAACGTTGCCTCGACCGAGTTCCCGGGCAGGCAATCGTGCGACTGCCGCGCGCGCCCGAATTCGCGATCACAACGCGGGCATGTCCAGCGCGACACTCAGCTCCCCGCCACGAGGTGCGCGAGGAAGCTCGTGAGGATGCGAGCGGTCGCACCCCACACCGTCTCGTCGTCGAGCTCGTAGAAGTGGACGTTGAGGTCGTCGATCCACGTGTCCCAGCGCTCTTCGCGGTACACGTCGGCGTCGAGCAGCTCCGACAGGGGCACCATGAGGACCCGCTCCACCTCGAAGGGATTCGGCTCCAGCGCCGGCCGTCCGCGCAGAAAGCCCACGAACGGGGTGATCGTGAATCGGGACGCCACGGTGCCGATGCCGTCGAGCTGTGCGACGACCTCGACGTCGCCCGGCGCCAGGCCGACCTCTTCGTGCGCCTCCCGGAGCGCGGCCGCGCGAAGGTCGGTGTCCACGCCGGGCTCGAACTTGCCGCCCGGGAACGCGATCTCCCCCTTGTGAGACGGCATCCACTCGGGACGCTTGATGAGCACGACGTGGGCCTCTTCGTCGGCCTCGAACATCGGCACGAGCACGGCCGCGGCACGCGCATCCGTGACGTACGACGGCGCGTCCGCCGCCGGCGGCAACGCGGCCAGCCGCGTGCGTACTTCGTCGAGCGTGATCTTGCGTCGCTCGGGTGGCAGCTCGGACCAGGGTGCGGGCGAGCCCGGGCGGTACGACGGCGGCCGCGGGATGCGTTGTTGCCCTCCGCGCCGACTCGCCACGGTGACGAGGCTACCGACGTTCTGGAAGACTCCGCTCTCTATGGACTGGAACTTCGCGGACGTCTTCGAATCGGTGTGCGACGCGCTCGCTGATCGCACGGTGCTGGTCCAGGGCGACCGGCGCGTCACGTGGCGGCAGTTCGACAACCGCGCCGCGCGGCTGGCGGCGGCGTTCGTCGCGGCAGGACTCGCGCCGAACGCGAAGGTCGCGTCGTACCTGTACAACGGGAACGAGTACAGCGAAGGCGTGTACGCGACGTTCAAGATGCGCGGTGTACCGGTCAACGTGAACTATCGGTACCTGGAGGACGAGCTGGTCTACCTGCTCGACAACTCCGACGCCGAGGTACTGCTGTTCCACGGCGCGTTGGGCGACCGCGTTGCCAAGGTGCGCGACCGGGCCCCGCACGTGAAGCTCTGGATCCAGGTCGACGACGGCAGCGCGCCGCAGGGCTTCGCGGTGCCGTACGAGCAGCTGATCGCCGAGCACGAACCCATGGAGCGGATCCCGCGCAGCGGTGACGACCTCTACTTCCTCTACACCGGCGGCACCACGGGCATGCCCAAGGGTGTGATGTGGCGCAACGAAGACCTGTTCGGCGTGCTCGGCGAGGGCACGTATCCGCTCGTCGGAAAGCGCCGGCCGGACCGGTCGAGCGAGGCGGGCACGATCGCGAGAGAGCTCGTCGATGCGGGGGCGAACCGCGTGCACCTCCCCGCGTCTCCGCTCATGCACGGCACGGGCGCCTTCAGCACCTTCCAGGCGTTGTTCCTCGGAGCCGCAGTCGTGACGCTCGTGGGCCGGCACTTCGACGCACACGAGCTCTGGCAGACCGTGCAGCGCGAGCACGTGACGCAGATGGCGATCGTCGGCGACGCGTTCGCGAAGCCCATGGTGCGCGCGCTCGAGGAGGCCGAGGCCAAGGGGACGCCGTACGACCTGTCATCGGTCGAGCTGATCATCAGCTCGGGTGTCATGTGGTCCGCCGACGTGAAGCAGGCGCTGATGCGGCGCGGCCACTTCATCTGCCTCGACTCGCTCGGGTCCAGCGAAGGCGTGGGCTTCGCCGGGTCGATCAGCGCACCCGGCGCCGAGCAGAAGACGGCGAAATTCTCCATCGGCGCACGGACGAAGGTGTTCAAGGAGGACGGCACCGAAGTCGTCGCCGGCTCGGGTGAGGTCGGACGCCTCGCCGTCGGTGGCCACATCCCGGTCGGCTACTACAAGGACGCGAAGAAGTCCGCCGAGACGTTCCTCGTGATCGACGGGCAACGCTGGTCGGTCCCCGGCGACTTCGCGAGCGTCGAGAGCGACGGCACGATCACACTGCTCGGCCGGGGGTCGGTCGTCATCAACTCCGGCGGCGAGAAGGTCTATCCCGAAGAAGTCGAAGAAGCCGTGAAGCTGCACCCGGCGATCGTCGACTGCCTGGTCGTCGGCGTGCCCGACGATCGCTTCGGCGAAGCGGTCACCGCGGTCGTGGCGCTGCACGAGGGCGCGGATGCGACGGCCGACGAGCTCACCGGCGCGATGGAGTCGCTGGCACGGTTCAAGCGGCCGCGCAACTTCGTGTTCGTCCCGCAGGTCGTGCGAGGCCCCAACGGCAAGGCCGACTACAAATGGGCCAAGGACATCGCCCAACGCGACGTCGCACGACGCGAACGTGCGTGAGTGCCCCGGCGCTCACCGGAGGACTCACGCACGTCGAGGCGTCGGCCTTTCCTACTTCTTCTTCTTCCCGCCCGCGTCAGCGACCTTGGCGAGCACGTCCCGGGAGGTGAGGATCAGCAGGTCCTCGCCCTCGACCATGATCTCCGTGCCGCCGTACTTCGAGTAGACCACGGTGTCGCCGACCGCGAGGTCGAGCGGGATCAGCTCGCCCGAGTTCTCGGCACGGCGCCCCGGCCCGATGGCGAGCACCTCTCCCTGCTGCGGCTTCTCCTTGGCGGTGTCGGGGATGACGAGGCCGCTGTGGGTCGTCTCCTCCGCCTCGGCCGGCCGCACGACGATCCGGTCCTCCAACGGCTGCAAATTCATCGATGCGCCTCCATGTGGGCGGGCTGACGGGGTTCCGGGGGAGTTAGCACTCGTCCCCTGCGAGTGCTAACCGTATCAAGACGGGCGCGACTCCGGCAAGCGCAGGTTGGGGACGGCACCGTCGTCGAGCGGGGTGGGCCCGTCGCCCGCGAGACGGAAGGCCGCCACCGCGGCGACCATCGCGGCGTTGTCGGTGCAGAGGGCCAGGCTCGGCAACACGACCTTCACCTCGCCCTTCTCGGCGATGTCGAGGAGCCGCTCCCGCAGGAGCGAGTTGGCGGCCACACCTCCGCCCGCGACCACGGTACCGATCCCGAGGTCTCTGGCCGCCCGGAACAGCTTCTCGATCAGCACGTCGACGACCGCGGCCTGGAACGAGGCCGCGACATCGGCGAGCGCCGCATCGGGGTGCTTGCGGACGTAGTGCACGACCGCCGTCTTCAGGCCCGAGAACGAGAAGTCGTACCCCTCGTCGAGCATCGGCCGAGGGAACGCGATCGCGTCCTGATCACCGTCGCCGGCGACGCGGTCGATTGCCGGGCCGCCCGGATAACCGAGGCCCAGGAAACGCGCAACCTTGTCGAACGCTTCGCCGGCCGCGTCGTCCACGGTCTGGCCGAGCACGTTGTACGCGCCGTGGCCGTCCATCGCGATCAACAGCGTGTGGCCGCCCGATACGACGAGCGTCACCAACGGAGGTTCGAGCGCCGGATCCTCCAGGAGGGCGGCATAGATGTGGGCCTCGTGGTGGTGCACGCCGACGTACGGGAGATCCGCGGCGAGCGCGATCGCCTTGGCCGCGCTCACGCCGACGAGCAATGCGCCCGCGAGGCCGGGACCGTGCACTGCCGCGACCGCGTCGAGCTCCGCGAGGGAGCTGCCGGACTCGACGAGCGCCTCCTCGATGTCGTCGCCGATCAGCTCGACGTGCGCGCGGCTCGCGATCTCGGGCACGACCCCACCGAACCGCGCGTGCAGGTCGGCCTGGCTCGCGACCACCGAAGACCTGACGGTGCGGCCGTCGTCGACGACTGCTGCGGCGGTCTCGTCGCACGACGTCTCGATCCCGAGGATGCGCATGGCGGAGGTCACCAGCCCTTCGGCCGCTCGTGTGCGGTCGTGCCGGTCACGCGCCGCTCGAGGCCCTCGAGGAGCCGGCCGTAGGGCGGCT
>DASQHW010000039.1:0-3074 GCA_035631895.1 Acidimicrobiia bacterium
TCGCCCGCATGTTGCGAATCGGTCACCTGACCAATAGTTCGCTCTGCCCGGTTGCGAGCATCCTGGAGGCGGGAAGCGAACGAGTCTCGCCCTGGGTCGCGTGTGGTCGGAGTGCTGCTCGCCGGCTGTCCAACCCGCCGCCGGATCGAGCGGCACCGACGATCCCTACCCAGCAGCGAGAAGGGCCGGTCCCACCCCGCGGGGCCGGCCCTCGTTCTGTCGTGGCCGGGGTGCGAGCGTCGGGGCGAGTCTGCGACCGCCGTCTTCTTCGACGCGCCGTCGATCCCCTCGCTAGCCTCCGGCGCCATGGCTCTCACGGAACTCAGCGGCCGGTCACTCGGCACGCAGAAGGTCGTCATCGAGCGCGGGCCGGTACGCGTGTTCGCGCAGGCGTTGATGGACGACGACGACGTGTACACGTCGGACAATGCGCCGGTCCCGCCGACATTTCCGTTCTCGATGACCTACTGGGGCTCGATGGGTGTCGGCGGCGCCGCGGGCCTTCCCATCGAGAACCTTCGCGGCAAGGGGCGTGCGATCCTGCATGGCGAGCAGGAGTTCCTGTACCACGGAGGCGCGTGGCCGCACGTCGGTGACGTGCTCGTCGGCGAGGGCTCGATCTCGGACGTGTACGAGAAGCAGAAGTCCGACGGCGGAAAGCTCGAGTTCTACGTGACCGAGACGACGTGGAAGAACGAGAAGACCGGCGAGCCCGTCGTCACCACGAAGTTCACGCTCGCGATCAACTGCAAGCCCGGGGCCGACGAAGCGAAGCCGCTGTCGTCGTGACTCCCGAGGAGCTCGCCGATCGCGCCGAGATCCACGATGTGATCGTGCGGTACGGCTGGGCGATCGACACCAAGGATTGGGCCCTTCTCGACTCGTGCTTCACCGGTGATGCGCACGTCGACTATTCGTCGAACCCCGGCGGCAAGGCGGGTCCCTACGGCGAGGTGCGGGGCTGGCTCGAGAAGGTCATGTCGGCATTCCCGGTGACCCAGCACCTGATGGCGAACATCGACGTGACGCTGGATGGCGACGTCGCGCGGGTGCGCACGATGGTCACCAACCCACAGGGCGCCGCGACCCGGGAGGGCGAGCTGCACTTCTTCTTCGTCGGCGCGCGCTACGACGACGACTTCGTGCGCACCGACGCCGGTTGGAAAATCGCCCGCCGGGTCGAGACGACGCTCTGGTTCGAGGGCTCACTTCCCCCCGAGCTCCTCATCCAGCGCTGACTGCTCCATCTGATTGGCGCGTCACCAGCGGGTGTCCTCGAGGAAGCTGCGGACGAGCGACGTGGTCGATTCCGGGTTGTCGCCGGCCGCGAGGTGGCCGGCGGCGTTGATCGTCGCGAGCTGCGCGTTCGGCAGGAGCTTCGCAACCTCCTGCGCGCCCTCGTCCGACAGCACGTCGCTCTGCTGGCCCCGAAGCACGAGCACCGGGCAGTCGATCCGCACCAGCTCTTCGTCCATCCCGGCGGTCAGCGCGCGCCAGTCGCCCGGTGCAGCGTCGGGACGCGCACCCGCGTACCGCACGCTCCGGCCGAGCGCGTGCTTCCAATCCCAGCGACCGTCGGGTCGTTGGCGAAGGTTCCGCGTCAAGCGGGCCGGTGACTGAGGCCGCCGGCCGGGAAGATACTCCGATCGCGCCCGCGGCTTCCTCCAACGACGCGAAGCTCTCGTGCTTGGTCATGAAGTCGACGATGCGCCGCACACCTTCGTCCTCGAGGCGGTGGCCGATGTCGATCAACGCGATGCCCGCGACCCGCTGCGGCGAGACGGCCGCGATCGTCAGCGACGTGATGCCTCCGAGCGACGCGCCGACGAAGATGGCGCGCTCGACACCGATGTGATCGAGGAAGACCTCGACATTCGATGCGAGCGCGTACCGGTCGAGGCCGCCACCCGGCGCGGCCATCGAGAGATCCAGGTCCGAGTCGCCGTGGCCGGGCAGATCGGGTGCGCAGACGAACCACCGGTCGCGCAAGGCGTTGCCCTGTTCCTCGTACATGTACGCGGTCTGGCCACCTCCGTGCAGGCACACGACGGGCGGCGCGCCGACCCGGCCCCACCAGAGGTAGTGCACCTGGCGGTCGTCGACGAGCGTGAACGCGCTGTGCCCGCCCGCCGGCACGTCGTGCCGCGGCGGCCCTGTGGTGCTCACGCGAGCAGGAGCGAAACGTTGTCGCGGAACAACCCCGGCGCGTCGTCGGGGCCGAGCGGGAGCGCCGAGCCGCTGTAGTCGGACATCGGCGTCGCGGTTCCCTCCGAATGTGGGAAGTCGGAACAGCACATGTAGAGGTCACCCGTCTGCCGGATGAGCTTGGCCGGCAGCTCGTACGAGAAGGACGACACGCGCACCTGGCGGCGGAAGAATTCGCTCGGTTTCATGGAGAGCTCGACGATCGGGCGCCCGTTCAGCTTCTCGGTGAATTGGGCGCCGCCGTCGAGCATCATCAAGAACAGCGGAACCCAGACGGCGCTCAGCTCGACGATGCCGATACGGAGGTCCGGGTGACGGTCGAGCGCTCCGTTGAGGATCAAGTCCGTGCACGCGAGCGCGGCCGAGGTCCACAAGAAGACCGACTCGAGCGGTGGCACCAACGACTGGTCGGGTGCCGTGTACCACGCATCGTCGAAGGGACGGCGCTGGTCGGCGACGTGGAACAACGGTGTGACACCGTGATTGACGAACGCGCGCCACAGCTCGTCGTGATCCGGGTGCGAAAGGGGCCGGCCGGCGACGAGCGCGGGCGCGATCATCGCGAGCCTGATGCCGTCCTGCTCGAGGCGCGCAAGCTCCGCGTGCAGCCACGCGGGATCGCGCAACGTGCAGTGTGCGACCGGGTGCACCTGACCGCGTCCGTCGCGTGCGACCGACGCGCACCATCGGTTCCACGCTGTCATGTTCGCCGTCAGCGAGGGAAGGTCCGCGTCGAGCGTCCCCTCCCACAACAGCCCGAAGTTCGGGAAGACGACGCACTCGTCGACACCCATCTCCGCGAGCCGGCCCGCACGCGCCGACGCCTCCCAGTACTCGCGCGGAAGGTCGTCGTCGTAGCGCGTCTCCGC
>DASQHW010000040.1:0-1773 GCA_035631895.1 Acidimicrobiia bacterium
GCTCGCGAGCAACGGGCAGCGCGTCCAGGCGCTCATCGTCAACCGGATCCACCCGGCATTCGGTGACGAGTCGCCTGCGGGCCTCCGTACGACAGCCGAGGCGCTTCGCCTCGACCAATCCGATGCCGCGAACCGCCAGGCGGTGCTCTACGACAACCTGGCCGACTTCCGCGAAGTCGCCCTGCTCGAGCGCGAGCACATCGAGGGTCTCCGCGACAAGATCGGCAGCGCGGTCGTGGCCTATGTGCCGTACCTCGCCCACGACGTGTACGACTTCGACGTGCTGCACGAAATCGGCGACATGCTGCTCGGCAGCGATACATTGGCCGCCCAATGACCACGATCCTGGTCGCGGCGGACGCAAAATGGGTGCGGGACCAGGTACGGGCTGCGTTCATGGGTTCGAAGCAGAGCGTCGTCGAGGTGACCCGCGGACAGGACGTGCGTGACACCTTCGCAGAGGTCGATCCCGACCTCGTGATCCTCGACATGCAGATCGGCAACATGGGTGGCATCGCGGTCGCACTCGATCTGCGGCTCGAGGAGTCTGCCGGCCGCCTCGACCGTGCCAACATCCTCTTGCTGCTCGATCGAGAGGCCGACGAATTCATTGCACGTCGCGCGGACGTGGACCTCATCCTCGTGAAGCCGGTCGACGCCGGCATACTGCGGCGGGCCGCCAAGCAACTTCTTCCCGCAGCCGGGTGAACGACCACGAGCTCGCCGCGCGGGTTGCCGGCGCGGCCGCAGACCTCCTGCTGCAGCTCCGGGCACGCGGCGCGAGCAAGGACGACGGTGATCGGGAGTCGAACGACCTCATCCTCGCGATGTTGCGCGACGCCCGCCCGAACGACGCGATCCTGTCCGAAGAGTCGAGAGACGACCCGATCCGTCTCGAACGGGAGCGCGTGTGGATCGTCGACCCGCTCGACGGGACGCGCGAGTTCGGCGAAGAGGGCCGGAGCGACTGGGCGGTCCACGTCGCGCTGGTGGTCGACGGGATCCCCGACGCCTGTGCGGTCGCGCTTCCTGCCCAGGACAACGTGGTGTTCTCGACGGCCACGCCACCGCTGCTCGCCCCTCCGAGCGACGGCAAGATGCGGCTGCTCGTCTCGCGCACTCGTCCGCCCGACCTCGCGCAATACCTCGCCGTCACCCTCGACGCCGAGCTCGTGCCATTCGGCTCCGCCGGCGCCAAGACGATGGCGGTGATCCAAGGCCATGCCGACGTGTACGCACATGCGGGCGGCCAATACGAATGGGACTCCGCCGCGCCGGTGGGCGTGGCACGATCGGCCGGTTGCCACTGCTCACGCCTCGACGGCGCGCCGCTCGTCTACAACCGGCCCGATTCCTACCTGCCCGATCTCTTGGTATGCCGGCCCGAGCTCGCCGACGCGGTGCTCGCAGCCGTCGCCAACGCGCCGGACCGCTAAGATTCCACGGCTCACACGGGGTGTGGCGCAGCTTGGTTAGCGCGCAGCGTTCGGGACGCTGAGGCCCCGGGTTCAAATCCCGGCACCCCGACTCCGTTCGGCCCCGAAGAATCGGCGTTCGAATGCCTCCTCGGCGCCCATGGGCACGACGTAGGCGTTGGTGCGAGCGCGCGCCACCCGAACCCGCGGCTGTATCCGGCAAGGGCACTGCCGCGTCGAGCAGCGCGAGCATGTTGTCGGTCCGTTCGTGTCCGGCTCCTTTGACAGTGAACCGAACACCGCGGCGGAGCATCACGCGGGCACGTGAAGCCGAGCAATAGGTCTTTCGTCCCCGGCC
>DASQHW010000041.1:0-2928 GCA_035631895.1 Acidimicrobiia bacterium
CGGACGGTGAGTACGCGTTCAGCGTCACCGGCGGCGCCGGCTCGAACCTCGCGGTGCAGGTGAACCCCGAGAGCGCGACCACGCTCATGGCCTACTCGGGCACCGGGTCGCCCGCGACGAAGTACTTCCTCCCGAACATCACACGCAACCTCGGCGGGTTCGGCGGCTGGTACACGCCGTTCATCGTCCAGAACACCGGCAGCGCGAGCACCGCGCTCGAGGTGTCCTTCTATAAGTTCACCGACGGCTCGTGCGTCTCGCGGCTCACCGTGAGCACGCTCGCGCCCGGCGCCTCCTACGCGAACGACCCGCGCGACAACGGCAAGAACCCGGGGCTGCCCGACGACGCGCAGTTCAGCGTGGTCGTCCGTAGCTTCGGCTCGACGATCGTCGGAGTCGTGAACGAGCAACAGGGCTCGGGCAACCTCTCCGAGGCGATGTCGTACGACGGCTTCAGCACCGGTACGACCACCGTTTCGCTGCCGAACGTCACGCGTCGCTTCTTCGGCTTCGACACCCCGTTCATCATCCAGAACCTCGGCACCTCCACGACGACCGCGACCGCGACGTTCCGTCCGTTCGACGGCAGCAGCGGTCCGATCGTCGTCACACGCACCATCGACGCGGGTCGCGCCAAGCCGATCGACCCCAACTCCGACGACACCGCGCTCGGCGCACCGGGCCTCAGCGACGGCAAGCAGTACGCCGTCACCGTGAACGGCTCGCAGCCGCTCGCCGTCGTCGTGAACACCCAGAGCGACGCACCGGGCACCGCCACTCCGATCGCCGCGGCGACGGACGGCGTCTTCACCGGCAACGCGACCGTCTACGGCGCATACGCCGCGAAGAACGCGGCGGGCCGCCGCACCCCGATCATCGTGCAGAACCTCGGCGGCACCGCCGTCGCGCCGGTCATCACCTTCACGCCGCTCGCCGGTGGCCCCGGCACGGCGACCACCTACACGTTCCCGTCGATCCAGCCGAACTCGTCGAAGGCCTTCGACCCGCGCTTCAGCTTCGACACGCAGGGCTCCTCGAGTCCGACGCTCTGCAGCGGCGCCTCGGCCACCTGCCTGGCGGACGGTGAGTACGCGTTCAGCGTCACCGGCGGCGCCGGCTCGAACCTCGCGGTGCAGGTGAACCCCGAGAGCGCGACCACGCTCATGGCCTACTCGGGCACCGGGTCGCCGGCCGCGAAGTACTTCCTGCCGAACATCACCAAGTCGCTCTGCTTCTGCCCGACACCGGTGAACGGCGTCGGCTTCACGACCCCGATCCTCATCCAGAGCGTGACCGCCACGAACGTGCAGCTGCAGTGGTTCCGCTTCAGCGACGGCTCGCTCGTGACCACGCAGAACCTCGCGCTCACGCCGGGCTCCGGCATCCGCGTGGACCCGTGGAGCGTCGCGGCGCTTCCCGCTGACTCGCAGTACTCGGTCGTCGCGACCGCCACCGGCGGCACGATGACCGCGATCGTCACCGAGTTCGCACCCGGCGGCGACAACGCCATGGCCTACGAGGGCTTCGCCGCCCCGTGACCTTCGGTCTCACGCAGATGATGGGCCGCGGCCTCTTGGCCGCGGCCCTCGTCGCTCTGCTGGCCGCGTGCAATTCGGCGCCCGCGGTGGTGAGCCCGTCGCCATCGCCGACGCCTACCATCGCGGTCGTCGCCTCGCCGAGCGCGTCGGCGACGCCGACCGCCGAGCCCGGCCTGTGGCGGATCGAGGGCTACGTCGTGAACGAGGCCGGCCAGCCCATGCAGGACGTCTGCGTCGTCGTCGGCCCCAACGGCTGCCGTCAGTTCAGCCCGCACACCGACGCGAAGGGCCACTGGTTCCTCGACATCGCGGTCGGCCAGGCCACGTTCGACTTCCACTTCGTCACGCCGGGCTACGTCACGCAGGACTGGCACGTCACCCCGGTCGGGCCGACGCAGTACAACCTCGTCATGGATAAGGAATAGCCCTACACCATTGAGCACTCCTGCCCGGGCGACTAGGCTCCGCCCGTGAGCGAGAACGTTCGCGTGATCGCTGACGCGCAGCTCATCGCCCTCGCGCGCGAATCGCGCGAAGCCGCGCTCGAGGTCATGTACAACGCGTACAAGACCCGCATCTACACCTTCCTGCTGCGGCTCTGCGGGGACCCCGAGACCAGCGACGACCTCACCCAGGACTGCTTCACCAAGGCCTACCAGGCCCTCGGGACGCTCACGAAGGAGCACCGCGTCCTGCCGTGGCTGTACCGCATCGCGCACAACACGGCGATCGACCACCTGCGCCGGACCCATCGCTTCTCGTGGCTGCGCGTCGGCAAGCTCACCGGCACCAGCGAGGAGCCGGTCGGTCCCGATGCGCACGGCGAAATTCCCGAGCGGGACCAGGTCCGGTCGGTCCTGGCGACGCTGCCCGCGGAGCAGGCCGCCGCCCTGCTCCTGCACGCCCTGGAGGGCTATTCCTACAAGGAGATCGCCGAGATCCAGGGCGCAAGCCTGCCGGCGGTGCGGAGCCGGATCGCCCGCGCCCGCGTGGCTTTCAAGGCCGGGTATGCGACAAAGGAGGGTAGCCAGCCGTCTTAGTGACGGATGGCCTCTCTCCACCTCTCTGCGGAACAGCTGTCTGCGCTCGTCGACGGCGAGTGCACGCCCGATGAGCTCCGCTCGGCTAACGAACATCTGTTCTCTTGCGGCGACTGCCGCGGCACTTTCGAGTCGTTCCGCGCGCTCGACCTCGACCTCCGCCGCGCCCCGCTCGTCGCCTGCCAGACCGCCCTTCCGCTGATCTCCGCCCGCTTGGACGGCGAGACCGACGAGGCCGAGGCCGCGGTCGCTGAGCGCCACCTCGAGGCGTGCGCCTCCTGCAGTGCCACCGAGCGTCAGTGGTCGGCGGTCTCCGCCGCGCTCATGGCGCTCCCGGCGGCGTCACCCTC
>DASQHW010000042.1:0-2960 GCA_035631895.1 Acidimicrobiia bacterium
GACGACGATCAGTTGCAGTACGGCCTCGCAGCGGGTGCGAGCCCCATCGACGCGGCGGCACGCTCGACGCTGGACGCACTGAACCGTCGCCTCGCGCGGGTCCTCTGACGACCGGAACCTTCCACATGACGTGTGGGTAGCCGGAACGCGACACCTTCGACGCGATGTCTCTGCGTCGACGGCGATGAATAGCTTGGCCGCGCGAGAGGGCCGACCGCGCGAAGGACTGGGCACGAGGGCTGATGGGGCAGCAAGGCTGGCACGCGGACCCTTGGGGCCGCTACGAACATCGCTGGTTCTCCCAAGGGACACCGACCGCCCTGGTTCGCACGGGTCGGGTCGAAGCACGCGACGAACCCGACGGGACGCCACCACCGCCCCCCGCGCCGCAAGCGGTGATCGAACACCCCCCTCCCCGCCCACCGCGGCTCGTGTGGGAGGAGATCGTCACCCGCCGGCCGTGGCGGGCGCGGATCGTGCTGGCCGCCGCTTTCGTGGTGCCGGTGCTCGGCACCTTGCTGCTCGCGCCGAGCGACGGCAATCGCGTCACAGTTGTCGCGCTGTTTGCCGTCGCGTATGTGTCGCTCGGCACACTCGTGCTCGCATCACGACACGGCAAGTCGTCGACGACCCACAAGAGTGCCAATCCCTGACAGCAACGTCGCTCACCGTCATGGAGCTCCGAGGACGAAGGTTCTCGTCCTCAGCGCTGGTGTCTGCGACGGATGACGAACAGACCGGCCGCGAGCGCGCCTACGGCGGGGAGATCGACTGCACCGACCACTGCGACGGTACCGAGCGCTGCCCACGACCCGGCATGCATGATCGCTTCGGGGATGTGGGCATGCACGATCGGCAGGACGTAGTCGTTCGTCGGTGACACATTCGCGGGAGTGGTGGTGTCGTGGACGACGTCTACCGCGTCGCCGGCGCGCGGCGTCCGCTCGCGTGGCGAGTCGCCGGCGACGGCCACATCGCCAGCATCCTTGGTGAGGTCGATGTTGCCGGTCGTGTCGTGCGTGGCGGTCGTGGACATCGGACGCTCCTCGTTCAACTGGGGCTGCGATCCGCAGTCTCGTCCCTCGCCCGCTCACGGTCGAGCGTGGCAATCGTGTACGTTCCTGTTCGCGTTCGACGTGTAGGTCGCGCCGTACGGCGTGAAAGACAATGTGGTGGCGGGGTTCTTCGATTGTCAGGGCTGCGGCGAGGCAATCTCGACGATGCTCGAACGTGGTGACGTCTTCCGCCAGGTCTCTCACCGCGACGGCACGGCGTCGTTCTGGCACGGTGACAACCTGGTGCACCGCTGCGATCAAGCGGCCAGCAGGCTCTGGTACCGACTCAGCATGGGCGGCGTTCCCCCGAGCCGCCGGAGCACGTCCGAATAGCGGTGCTCACGATCGACCTTCAGTGAGCACGAGCCATTGATCAAGGTGCGATTTCAGGCGGGACGGCACCACGTCCACGTCTTCATACGCCGCAACTGGCCGCGTCGCGTCCTCCGGGGCAACTACCGCGCGATCTGCGGGTTCACCTCCGACCGGTTCGGGACCAGTCTCCGGCCCGCGAACCGGCCGATGTGCGAGTACTGCCGCGACCATCTCGAGCGCGACTACGGCATCAAGGTCGAATGAGCCCGTCGCGTTCCGACGGAGTTGTGACCTCGCCCAGCGGGCTCGGGCAAGAAGCGCGGCGCGGAGGTTGCGGGGGACGCTGCCGACGCCGATCGTCGTCGCGTAGCCATCGAGCGTTCCAACATCGGCGCATTCGGCCCACTCACGAAGCGCCATGACGTTTGCCCAAAGGGCCTCGACCGTTCAGTAACCTGCAACTTCCCCCGCCCCCGTAGCTCAGGGGATAGAGCAGCGGCCTCCGGAGCCGTGCGCGCAGGTTCGAATCCTGCCGGGGGCGCGCCAGCCATGGACATCGGCGAAGTGGATCCTGCACATGCGCCCGCACGCGCCGCCGCGCGCGCGGGCGACGCAACGACGGAGCAGCGCGTCTACCGGCGATCGCTGCGTGTGGGTCGACGCCGTTATCCGCTGATCGGGCCCGATCCCCGAGATCCGAGACTTCACGTTGCGTTGGTCGTGGTCTCACTGCAGGTCCTCGGCCAGACCGTCTTGCACTTCGACATCTCGATCGCCCAGATCTTGATCGCGCTCACGACCTGTGCGGTCATCGACTCGGCGATCGAGCTGTCGCGCCACAAGGTGATCGCCTGGCCGTCGAGCGCGTTGCTCACCGGGAACGGCGTCGCGTTCGTGCTACGAGTGCCGGGGACGCCCCACGGCGACTGGTGGAGCGTGCGCGGGGGATGGATCTTCGCTGCCGTTGCGGCCGTGTCGCTGTTGTCGAAGTACGTGATCCGGATCGACGGGCGTCCCCTGTTCAATCCGTCGAACTTCGGTCTGGTGTTGTGCTTCTTGACGCTCGGGAGCCGCCGCGTCGAGCCCCTCGACTTCTGGTGGGTCCGACCCGGGCTCGCGCTGGGGCTCGCGTTGGCACTGATCGTCGCCGGCGGACTGCTCCTCGCCCGGCGGATGAAGATGTTCGGGCTCGTTGCGGGCTTCTGGCTCGCCAACGCGGCGGCACTCGCGGTGTTGGCGGCGCGCGGGCACTGCATCACCGCGCGTTGGCACATCGGCCCAGTCTGCGGCCGGTACCTCTGGACGGTGCTCGTCACGTCCCCCGAGGTCCTGGTGTTCATGTTCTTCATGATCACCGATCCGAAGACCACGCCGCGCGGGCGAACCGCGCGTCAGGTCTACGGCGTCGCCGTCGCGCTCGTGTTCGTCGCACTCGCAGCGCCCCAGCGCACCGAGTACGCGACCAAGGTCGCACTCCTCGGGGCACTTGCGTTGGTCTGCGCGGCCCGCCCCCTCCTCGAACGGCTCGCGCCGGCCGCCGCCGCACAGGCCCGCACACACCGCGTACGACTCGTCGCGGTCATCACTTCG
>DASQHW010000043.1:0-18161 GCA_035631895.1 Acidimicrobiia bacterium
ACAAGCTCGTGCCGACGATGTCGACACCAACCATGTTCGCTCATGCCGATTCGCCGATCGGTAGGCGCGCCGCGTTCGCGCAGCACAACCTGTGGGTGACGCCGTACTCACCGCACGAGCGCCGCGCGGCCGGCGAATACCCGAATCAGCATCCGGGCGGTGACGGTCTGCCCAGCTGGACACCCGCGGATCGCCGGCTCGTGAACACGGATATCGTCGTCTGGTACAGCATCGGGATGACGCATTTCGTGCGTCCCGAGGACTGGCCGGTCACACCGGTCGAGTACTGCGGCTTCCTGCTCACGCCGTTCGGTTTCTTCGACCGCAATCCGGCGCTCGACCTCCCGCCTTCGGAGCACTGCGAGTCATGACCCGGGTTCTCGTCACGAACGACGACGGTGTGGAAGCCCAGGGCATCCACGTGCTGGCCGCGGCATTGTGCGCCGAGGGCTACGACGTGGTGGTCGTCGCACCCGACAGTGACCGCAGCGGCACCGGCGCCGCGATCGGCCTGGTGCACGCCGATCAACACCTCGACGTGAAGCGCGTGGAGATGCCGGGATGCGAAGGCGTCGCGGCGTACGCGCTCGACGGCCCCCCGGCATTGTGTGTCATGTCCGCGCGTCTCGGCGCGTTCGGTGATCCGCCCGAGATCGTCGTGTCCGGTATCAACTCCGGCTGCAACACCGGCCGGGCGATCCTCCACTCGGGGACCGTCGGCGCGGCGCTCACCGCGCAGGGGTTCGGCTGCTCCGCACTGGCAGTGAGCGTGGACGTGTCGGATCCGTGGCGGTACGACGCCGCAGCCCGTATCGCGCTCGACGTGCTGCCGATGCTGCTCGAAGCACCCTCTCGGAGCGTGTTGAACCTGAACGTGCCCGCGCGTGCCTACGACGACATCCCCGGTGTGCGGTGGGCTCGCCTCGCGGCGTTCGGCTCCGTACGCGCGGCGATCGCCGAGTCGACGGACGCACAGATCCAATTCGAGCTGCGCGCAACGGGCGTGAAGGCCCCGCCCGATTCCGATCAAGGCTTGATCGACCAGGGCTACGCGTCGCTGACGACTCTCTGTGGCGTGACCGAGGCGTGGCCGGCCGAGGCGCACGGGACGGACGACGTGCATCCGCAGGTCGTTCCCGGCGCCGCCGTCGAACCGGTGCACACGGTGCCCGACGCGTCCGTGCCGCGTTCGCTGCATCGCCCGCTGCACGCGGGAGCGGTCCCCGTCGAATCGTGACACGCCTGCTCGCGGCGGCCCTCGTCGGCGCCGTCCTTGCCGGGTGCGTGGGATCGAACGGCCGCAGCACGCCGACGAGCACACCCACGTCCGCGACGAGCGGCGTGGACGCCGAGACCGCGGCACTGGCTGCGAACGCGCTCGTGATGCGCGGCGACGTGGGCGCGGCCTGGGTGCCACACGCGCCGCCGCGTGTTGTGCTGCCCGCGGCCCAAGACTGCGCGCAGCGGCCAGACGGACCTCTTGCGAAGCTCGGTCCGGACGCGTCACGAGACGGGCCGTCGCTCTGGCTCCTGGGACTCAGGGACGTGGTCCTGTACTCCTCCTCGCTCGTGTTCCCCGGGGACGCGGACGTCGAGGCGTACCTCGCCGTTCGAAGCAGCTCGCAATGGCACGACTGTCGCCGCATGCAGCTCGAAGTCGCACAGCAGAGGATCCGCGCACGAAGCTCCGTGGTGACCACCATGCAGACGACGCCGGCAGTCGGCACCGGTCACCTCGTTGCGTATTCCGAGTTCACCGTGATGTCGCGCCCGGCAAGGGGCAAGCCCGCGGTCGCGCTGGCGACCGTCACGGAGGCCGCGTATCGCTTCGGACGCGTCATCGTGTCCATCGCGAGCGACGTGTCGTCGAAGGCGCGCGTCGAGCCCTTGCTCCGCAGCGCAACGACAGGCGCACTTCGCGGCATCGCGGCACGTGTGGGCGCCGGATGACAGAGTGCCCCGCGATGCGGGATGCTGCGGTCATGGCCGAATGGACACGGGAAGAGCTGCAGCGGGCGCACGACCATTACGTCGAGACGGCGAAGGAGGCCGGGCGCAGCGGCAACTGGCGCCCGTGGGCGGAGCTCTTCACCGAGGACGCAACCTACGTCGAACATCATTACGGCACGTTCCGGGGGCGAGAAGCGATCTATGCATGGATCTCCGAGACGATGGCCGAGTGGCCGAACTCGGAGATGAAGGAGTTCCCGCACGACTGGTGTGTATGCGACGAAGAACGGGGATGGTGGATATGCCAGATCGAGAATCGTTTCGCCGACCCCGGTGACGGCCGCGTCTACGAGGCGTACAACCTCACGGTGCTCAAGTACGGGGGGAACATGCAGTTCTCCTCGGAAGAGGACGCGTACAACCCGGCGAACTTCGCGCCGGTCGTGAAAGCGTGGATCGAAGCGAAACGGGCCGCGGAAGCAGCGTCGTGAACAGCGGCGGCGCCCCGGTCGGAGTGGCGAGAACGCCCTGGTATCATGTGAGGTCCATCGCCGGTCGGGCGACGTTTTCGCAGTAATCCTTCGCAGTGATCATGGAGTGGCATGTCGTTCAAAGTCGGTGACCGTGTCGTGTATCCCCACCACGGGGCGGCTGTGATCGAGCGCAAGGAGATGCGAGAGGTATTCGGCGAGAAGAAGGAATATCTCGTGCTGAAGGTTGCGCACGGCGACCTGACGCTCGCGGTCCCGTCGGACAAGGCCGAAGACGTCGGCATGCGTCCTCCGATCTCGGTCGAGGACATCGACGACTTGTTCCAGTTGCTCTCGAAGAAGGACGTGCGCGAGCCCACGAACTGGAGCCGGCGCTTCAAGAACCACCAGGAGAAGCTGAAGAGCGGCGACGTGTACCAAGTCGCCGAGGTGGTGCGGAACCTGGCGCTGCGCGAGGTGACGAAAGGGCTGTCGGCGGGCGAGAAGGCGATGCTCGTGCGGGCGCGCGGCATCCTCGTCTCGGAGCTCAGCTTCGCGTTGAACGTCTCCGAGGAAGAGGCGCTCGCCAAGCTCGAGCAGCAGCTCACCTGAACCCGGACGGCGATCGGTCCAGGACCGACACGCATTCGACGTGGGGTGTGTGGGGAAACAGGTCGACCGGCGTGATCGCCGTCAGGTCGTAGCCACCGTCTCGTAAGAGCCCGACGTCACGCGCGAATGCTGCCGCGTCACACGACACGAGGACGACACGGGCTGCCTCGCATCGGAACACCGTCCGCACGCCCGCGCGCCCGAGCCCGGCGCGGCTCGGATCGGCGATCACGACGTCGACGGGCTCTCCAGCCCAGGCGCCTACGTCGCCGCGTACGACGCGTGCCGGCCGCTCGCGCAAGTTGTGTCGCGCGTCGGCGAACGCGTGACGATCGCGCTCGACCGCGAACACGCGGCGCGGCGAGTCCACGAGCCCGCCGAAGAGCCCGACGCCGCAATAGAGATCCGCGACGACGCGATCGGTGCCGACCGCGTCGCGCACGAGGCGGCCAAGCGCTTCCGCGCCGTCGACTCGCGTCTGGAAGAACGATCGGGCGGAGATGCGAAAGAGTATGCCGTCGACGATCTCGTGCATGTGCGCGCGGGGTCCCGTGCGGACGTCGGCAGCCAACTCGATCGGTGCGTCCTTCGGGTCCGAGTACGCGCACCGTTCACCGGTGCCGATGCCGGCGCGCAACGTCACTTCTTCGGCGCCGCGAAAGAACCCGTGCCGGAGCATGTCCTCGACGAGTGGGTGCGCGACGAGGCAGCTGTCGACGGGCACGGGATCGTGCGCACGGTGACGCCGGAACGCGGCGCGACCCTCCACTACCAGCGCGCGTACCGTGGTGCGGTATCCGGTCGGCGGGAGCTCGATCGTGGCGCGCAGCGGCGGGTCGTCGACGTGCGCGATCCGGCGCAGGGCATCGCTGATGATGTCCCGCTTGTACGTCCGTTGCGCATCGACGGTGACGTGCTGCCAGCCGCAGCCGCCGCAGCCGTGCCGAGCATGCACGCAGGGCGGCTCGATGCGTTCCGGCGCGGCCTCCAGCACCTCGACGACCTGCGTCCGAAGATGGTCCGGCCGGTCCGAGGTGATCGCGACCCGCACGCGTTCGCCCGGGAGCGCGCCGTCCACCAGCGCGACACGTCCGTCCGCGGCACGGGCCAGCGCATCGCCCCCCGCAACCATCCGCGTCGTTTCCAGCTCCACCGTGCCAGTAGACACGATCTGCCCGCGCACCCTCGCCTTCTGCGTGCTCAGCACCGTCCGTGGCCCGTGTTGTGACGATGGGGAAACGAGGTGAGACCCCACGGCAGCACCGCTCCGGGCGGGGAGGAGAGCGATCGCTCTCAACCCCGTCTCCCCGATGGTGAGTGAACACCTCCGTGCACGCCCGGGCAAACGCTCGAGCGCTCCCACGACGTCGCGGCGTGGCCGAGACTGCGAACTTGTGGCTCACGCCCCGCGTAGGGCCGCCGGTCCCGCATGTTCGGGCGCGCGAGACTTCCGTCATGCATGCATTGCGGGTGCACGAGCTGGGCGAGCCGGCCGACGTGCTGCGGTTCGAAGAGGTCGAGGTCCCGGAGCCCGGTCCGGGTGAGGTACGGATCCGGGTGCACGCGGCGTCGCTGAACTTCCCCGATGTGCTGATGTGCCGGGGCGAATATCAGCTGAAGCCGCCGCTGCCGTTCACGCCGGGCGCAGAGGTCGCGGGAGTGGTCGACGCGCTCGGACCGGACGTCGACGGGCTCCAGGTGGGCGACAGGGTCCTCGCCGTGCCGATTCTCGGCGCCTTCGCCGAGTACACCACGGCACGCGCGGCCGGCGGTGTGTTCCGCATCCCCGACACCATGTCGTTCGCTGCCGCGTCCGCCCTGCACGTCGTGTACCAGACCGGCCACCTCGCCTTGCACCGGAGGGCGAACATCCGGCCGGGTGAGACGTTGTTGGTCCACGCCGGCGCCGGCGGTGTCGGCAGCGCGGCGATTCAACTCGGCCTCGCCGCCGGCGCGCGGGTCATCGCGACCGCGGGCGGACCGGAGAAGGTCGAGGTGTGTCGCAAGCTCGGCGCGCACGTGGCACTCGACTACCGCGAGCACGATTTCGTGGACGCCGTCAAGGAGTTCACCGCCGGACGCGGCGCGGATGTCGTGTACGACCCGGTAGGCGGCGATACCTACGACCGATCGACGAAATGCATCGCATTCGAAGGCCGCATCCTCATCATCGGGTTCACCGGCGGGCGGTTCGCCGAGGCACGAACGAACCACGTGCTGATCAAGAACTACTCGGTCGTCGGGGTGCACTGGGGTTTGTACAACCTGATGAACCCACAGCTCGTCCGCGAGACACACGATGAGCTGATGCGGCTCTTCGAGGGCGGCCGGATCGACCCGCTGATCTCGCAGACGATCGCGCTCGGCGACGTGCCGGCGGCCTTGGCGCGCCTCGGCAGTCGCGGCACGTACGGAAAGATTGTGTGCGAGCTCGCGTGACGCAGGTTCCCGCCACGGGTCGGCAGTACCTCACCGAGCAGCAGTACGCCACCGACCGGAATCTCGCGGCGCGGCAGGCCATCTACAGGTTCCAGGTGCCGCAACGGCATTTCTGGAACGAGACGCTCGAGCTCGCCGCGTTGCGGGGCGACGAAACGGTGCTCGACGTCGGGTGCGGCAACGGCGCGTATCTCGGAGCACTCGCGCAGCGCGGGCATCGCGGTCTCGTCGTCGGCATGGATCTCTCTCCGGGGATGCTGGCTGCCGCCCGTACGAGATCATCGGATGCCCAGCTGATGCTCGGCGACGCACAGACGCTGCCCTTCGCCGACGCGACCTTCGACGTCGTGCTCGCGATGCACATGCTGTACTACCTCCCCGACCGCCCGCTCGGGATCCGGGAGCTGCGGCGAGTCACACGACCCGAAGGCGTGACGTTGGTCGTGACGAACTCCGAACGTCACCTTCGCGAGATCGACGACCTCATCGTCGGGGCGGCCGGTCGCTCGCTGCCGAGCAACCGGCTTGCATTCACGCTCGAGTCCGGCGAGCCCGAGCTCCGCGAGTCCTACCGGCGCGTCGACCGGTACGACATGCCGAGCGAGCTCGTGATCACCGAGGTCGAGCCGGTCGTCGAATACGTACGGAGCATGCGAGCGTTCGTCACCGACGATCGGCTCGGGCCGGTCCTCGACGAGGTGCGCAACGGGGTTGCCGGCAAGATCGCAGAGAATGGCGCGCTCCGCGTGCACACCGGCGCCGGTTGCTTCGTCTGTCGCTGAGCGTCAACCGGTCAGGCGCTGCTTGAAGAAGTCGAGCACGCGATGCAGCGCGTCCTGCGTGGGGTGACCGGGCTCGTCCACCAGATGCTCGGTGACGACCGAGTGTGCAATCTTCGAGATGTGGTGCGGGTTCTGGCCGGGCCGGTTCTCGATCTCGATCGCGATCAACCGGTCGCCGAGGACCTCGCGCAGGTGCGCGAAACGCTCTGCAGGCACGAACTTGTCGTTGGTGAAGCGCATCGCGAGCACGCACAGGTCGGCACGGTCGGCGACGCGTGCGAGGTCGGCGTCGGACAGGCCGAGCGCCTGCTTGCGCGCCTTGCCGATCCCGAACGGAAGTGACGGCTGGCTCAACACCGGGGCGAGCATCGTGTCGTCGACTGCCATCGCGAGCGCGAAGCCGCCGGTGAAGCACATGCCGATCGCGCCGACGCCCGGGCCGCCGCACTTGTCGTGGAGGTCGCGGGCGAGCGCCCGCAGCCAGTCGATCACCGGCGACGTTCGGTTCAGCGCCCACGACGCGAACTCGCGCGACACGCAACCTTGCGTCATCGACTTCACGGCGTAGGACGCCGACAGTGGCTTCCCGGGTGTGCCGAAGAGATCCGGCATCGCCACTGTGAAGCCGGCGTCGACGACGCGCTGCGCGAACTCGGCGACCTTCGGCGTGATGCCCGGCATCTCGCTCATCACCACGACACCCGGCCCGCTCCCGGCGCGGTACACCGTGCGGGTCTTCCCGTCGTGCGTGAACGTCGTCTCGGTGAATGCGTCGAGCACTGCAGCCATGAGCGGGGAGGCTACGTCTCCGGCTCAGAACCGCGCGAGCTCTTCGCGTAGGAGGCCGAGGCCCATGCCGCCGAGGTCGAGGGCATAGGTGTGGAAGGCCTTGAGGTCGAAGCCGGCACCCTTGCGGCGCCGGGCGTCCTCTCGGCACTCGAGCCACACGCGCTCGCCGACCTTGTAGCTGATCGCCTGCGCGGGCCATCCGAGGTAGCGATCGACCTCGCTGCGCATGAATTGCTCGGGAAAACGGCTGCGCTCGATCACGAACGGCAGCGCGAGCTCCGGCGTCCACGTCTCGCCGGGGTGGTAACGCTCGTGTGCGGGGATCGGCAGCTCCAGGTGCATGCCGATGTCCACGACGACGCGCACGGCGCGCATGGCCTGTGCTGCCAGCATTCCCATCTCCCATGCAGGATCGTCGAGGTAGCCGAGCTCTCCCATCAGTCGTTCGGCGTACAGGGCCCAGCCCTCACCGTGGCCCGACACGAAGCTCATCAGCCGCTGGAAACGCGACAGCTTGCCGGCGAGATACTTCACCTGACCCACCTGCAGGTGATGTCCCGGGACCGCCTCGTGGTAACAGGTGCTCACCTCCTTCCAGAGCGGAAAGCGTGTCGCACCGAGCGTCGGGTACCACGTGCGGCCGGGACGCGAGAAGTCCTCGCTCGGGCCGGTGTAGTACATCGCGGCCGCGCCGCCGGGCGGCGCGATCATCGCCTCGCAGCGTTGCAACGGCTCGGCGATGTCGAAGTGCACGCCGTTGAGCTCCGCAATGGTCCGGTCGATGAGGTCCTGGTTCCATCGGCGGAACTCGTCGACACCCTCGATCGACCGCGTCGGATCGGCGTCGAGGTGCTCGATCACCCTGGTCACCGACTCGCCCGGAAGGATGCGCTCGCCGACGACCTGCATCTGATGCTCGATGCGGTGCAATTCCTCGATGCCCCACGCGTACGTCTCGTCGAAGTCGAGATCGACACCGTTGAACGCGCCGGAGAACAGCTTGTACCGATCCCGGCCGACAGGGTCGCGCGGATCGGCCTTCGGTGCGTACTCGTCGCGCAGGTACGCGCCGAAGCGGGCGTACGAGGCGGTCGCGTCCTCGGCCGCAGCCTCGAGCTCGCGATCGTCGGGCCTCCGCTCGGCGAGGTTCTTGAAGTACGGCGCGCTTCCGCCCCACGCCTCGGCTTGTTGCGCGCACGCCAGCGCTTGGCGGCGGGCGGAAACGACCCCGCGGGCGACGCCTTCGCGCAACGTCGCCTCGATGCTCGTGAGCGCATCGGGAACGCGGCGCATGCGCGTCACGACGGTCGCCCAATCGTCGTCTGTCTCGTAGCTCATGAGGTCGAAGCACTGGCGGACCTCTTGCACCGGGCTGCCGATGATGCGCAGCGGCCGGAGGTCCTCCTGCGCGTCGAAGAAGTCGACATCGCGCTGCAGACGATCCCGCTGCACCGCCGCGGCAAGGCGATCATTGTCGTCATCCTTCGGCGCGCGCTCGAGCTCGGCGATCGTGTCGCGAGCGAGCTGCACGCGCTCCGCGGTCGCATCGGGGGAGAAGTCCGTCATCTCGTGATCGTGGCCGGCGACGCCGAGATACGTCGCGCCGCACGGATCGAGTGCGGCGTACTGCTCGACGTACCGATCGGCGATCTCGTACACCGCACGTCGTTCTGAACCCGGCAAGGGAACCTCCTGCTCGGTAAGCGCCCGGTAGCGTGGCGGAAGTATGGCGCATCAATTCATCCTCACCATGCACGACCTCCGGCGTGTCCACCCGCCCGACAAGGAAGTGCTGCGCGGCGTCAACATATCGATGTACCCCGGCGCGAAGATCGGCGTCCTGGGTCTGAACGGCTCCGGCAAGTCGACGCTGCTGCGGATCATCGCCGGGGAGGACGACGGTTATCAGGGCGAATGCCGAGTGACGCCCGGGTTCTCTGTCGGGTTTCTGCCGCAGGAGCCACACCTCGACCCGGACAAGGACGTGCTCGGCAACGTCGTCGACGGGGTCGCGCACACCAAGGGGCTCCTCGACCGGTTCGAGGAGGTCTGCAACGCGATGGGGCAGCCCGACGCCGATTTCGACAAGCTGCTCGGCGAGCAATCCGAGCTCCAGGACAAGATCGACGCCGTCAACGGCTGGGATCTCGACCGCCAGCTCGAGATCGCGATGGACGCGCTCCGGTTGCCTCCGGCGGATGCGGACGTCAGCACGCTCTCGGGTGGCGAGCGGCGCCGGGTCGCGCTCTGCCGGCTCCTGTTGGGCAAGCCGGACCTGTTGTTGCTCGACGAGCCGACGAACCACCTGGACGCGGAATCGGTCGCGTGGCTCGAACGTCACTTGCAGGAGTACCACGGCACCGTGGTGGCGGTGACACACGACCGCTATTTCCTCGACAACGTCGCGGGCTGGATCCTCGAGCTCGACCGCGGCCGGGGCATCCCGTGGGAGGGCAATTACACCGGCTGGCTCGAGCAGAAGGAGCAGCGGCTCGCGCAGGAGGAGAAGGTCGACGAGGCGCGCCGCCGCACATTGGAACGGGAGCTGGAATGGGTGCGCATGGCGCCACGCGCCCGGCAGGCCAAGGGCAAGGCGCGCATCACCGCTTTCGACAAGCTCGTCGCCGAAGCAGAGTCGGCCGAACAGCGTCAGGAGAAGCTGCAGATCTCCATCCCGCCGGGCCCGCGTCTCGGTGATCTCGTGGTCGAGGCCGAGAAGCTGCGCAAGGGCTACGGCGACCGCCTGCTCATCGACGACCTGTCGTTCTCGCTCCCGCCCGGCGGCATCGTGGGTGTCATCGGCGCGAACGGGGCCGGCAAGACGACACTGTTCCGCATGATGGTCGGTCAAGAGCAACCCGACGGCGGCGCGTTGAAGATCGGACCGACGGTACAGCTCGCCTACGTCGATCAATCGCGGGAGTCGCTCGACGGTGCCAAGACGGTCTACGAGGAGATCACCGGTGGCGTCGACCACCTGAAGGTCGGCGAACGCGAGGTGCACGGCCGTGCGTATGTCGCCGGTTTCAACTTCAAGGGCAGCGACCAGCAGAAGAAGGTCGCCGATCTGTCGGGCGGCGAGCGCAACCGCTTGCATCTCGCGAAGGCCCTGCTGATGGGCGGCAACGTGTTGCTGCTCGACGAGCCGACGAACGACCTCGACGTCGATACGCTGCGCGCACTCGAAGAGGCACTGTTGCAGTTCCCGGGATGTGCCGTGGTGATCAGTCACGACCGCTGGTTCCTCGATCGCATCGCCACGCACGTCCTCGCGTTCGAGGGGGACAGCGAAGTGGTGTGGTTCGAAGGAAACTTCTCCGACTACGAGAAGGATCGTCGCCAACGCCTCGGCGGCGACGCCGACCAACCGCACCGAATCAAGTACAAGCCGTTGACCCGCAAGGTCTGAGGCGCGACCCGTGGAGACGTTGAGGGTGTCGCGAAACTGCGCGATCCCCTTCGACGAGCTCGAGTGGCGGTTCACGGGATCGGGCGGCCCCGGCGGCCAGCACGCGAACACGTCGAACACGAAGGTCGAGGTGCGCTTCGACGTCGCGAGCTCGCCGGCGTTGGGGCCGCGCCAGCGCGCGCGGCTCCTCGAACGGCTCGGTCCCGTCGTCCGGGCGACAGCGTCCGAGCGGCGATCGCAGCTCCAGAACCGGGAGCTCGCACTCGAGCGGCTGCGCTCCAAGCTTGCCGAGGCGCTGCACGTCGACCCGACGCGCGTCGCGAGCAAGCCGTCGCGCGCCACCAAGGCCCGGCGAGTCGACGAGAAGCGTCGTCACGGCCAGGTCAAGCAGCGCCGCCGCCGCCCGGCAGTCGACGACGAAGCCTGACATGGAGGTCGCTTACCACGTCGTGCTGATCGTCGCCGGGGTCCTCATCACGATGGCGGTGCTCGACGCCGCGATCCGTACGTTCGTGGTTCCCCGTGGCACCGTCGTGATGCTCACCGCGGTCGTCTTCATCGGCGTTCGCCAGCTGTTCCGCCCGTTCGCGCCGGCGAGCGCGAGCTACGAACGTCGCGACAGGGCCTTGGCCCTGTACGGCCCCATCGCGTTGCTCACGCTCCCCGCGGTTTCGATCGTCCTCATCTTCTTGGCGTTCGCCTTTCTTTTCGTGGGGGTCGAGCAACATGGATGGCGCAGTGCGTTCGTCACCAGCGGATCGTCACTCGTGACACTGGGCTTCGAGCGTCCTCCCGATTTGCCTTCGGTGTCCCTGGCATTGCTCGAAGCGGCGATCGGGCTCGGACTGCTCGGGCTCGTCATCGCGTACTTGCCGACGATCTACAACACGTTCTCGAGGCGCGAGGTCGCGGTGACAGATCTCTCGATCCGCGCGGGCACTCCGCCGACGCCCGCGGAATGGCTCATACGCGCGCAGCGAACGGGGTTCCTCACCGAGATGGACCGGTACTGGGAATCGTGGATGACGTGGTTCACGGAGGTGCAGGAGACACATACGTCGTACGGCGCCCTCGTGTTCTTCCGATCTCCGAACCCGAACCGCAACTGGGTGACCGCCGCGGGCGTCGTGCTCGATACGGCATCGCTGCGGCTGGCGGTGTGCGACATCCCGTGGACGCCCGCGGCGCCGTTGTGCATTCGCGCCGGCTATGTCGCGCTCCGCGAGATCGCGGCGTTCTTCGGCTACGAGTTCGTCGACGACCCCGAGCCCGACGATCCGATCAGCGTCGCACGCGAGGAGTTCGACGAGGTCTACGACACATTGAAAGCGACAGGAGTGCCCGTCCGTGCCGACCGGGCACAGGCCTGGCGTGACTTCGTGGGCTGGCGCGTCAACTACGACCAGGTGCTGCACGCGTTGGCTGCGTTGGTGGACGCGCCGTATACCCCGTGGGTGTCGGATCGCTCGCCTGCCCGGCCGGCGCGGCGCTACCGGCTCGGTCGGCGTCGGGTCGCGATCGCGCGGGGTCGGATGGCTCCGCTCTGAGGAGCCACGCGAGGTAGAGGTCGACGCCGGCGATCGCGTGCATGGCCCGGATCGAGTTGAAGACCTCGAACGCGTGGTGCGCGCCCTTGAGCTCGACGTAGACCACCGCCTTCCGGCTCGTGGCGCGCAGCTTCTCGACGAACGCACGCGCTTCTTCGACCGGCGCGAGCGTGTCGAGGTCGCCGTGGATGACGAGCGCCGGCGGCGCTCCCGGGTGAATGTTGAACAGCGGCGAGGCATGCTCGTAGACGTCGGGCGCGTCCTCGAACCTGCGTTTCACGATGTGCTTCTGGAGGATGTCGCGCAGGCCTTCGTCGCGACGCTGCGCGGCGGTGCCGGTCCAGTCGTAGACGCCGTAGAACGGGATCATCGCCCGTACCGACGTGTCCACGTCCTCGAAGCCGGGTTGGTACTGGGGATCGTTCGCCGTGAGTCCCATCATCGCGGTGAGGTGGCCGCCGGCCGAGCCGCCGGTGACGACGACGTAGCCGGGATCACCGCCGTACTCGGCGATGTGCGTACGAATCCACGCCAGCGCGCGCTTGCAGTCGACGAGGTGGTCGGGCCACGTGCCACGCGGAGACAGCCGGTAGTTGATCGCCACGCACACCCAGCCGCGCGCCGCGAGGTGGTACATGAGCGGGAGGCCCTGCTGGTCCTTGTTGCCGATCATCCAGCCGCCACCATGGATCTGCAGCAAGACCGGTGCCCCCTCGCTCGCCTCGCTGCTTCGGTACACGTCGAGACGATGCCGTTTCCTTCCGTCGTCGACGTACTGGATGTTGCGAAGCCGCTGCACGCCGCGCCGGCGGTACCAGAACGGGAAGACGATCCGCGACCAGTTGACTCGAGCGGCGGAGTCACGCAGCTGCGGGTCGAGATTCGCGTTCCACTCCGGGCCCAGCGCGTCCGCCATCGCGCCGGCGAACGCGCGATCGGTCTCGAGCGCTCCCTTCACGCTGGATGCGAGGCCGACCCACGACACGAGCGTGATCGCGAGCGCGACCCAACCGGGCCACGAGTCGAGCGCGCCGAGCAGCACGAACACGACGACGGCGACCAGCTGCCACAGCAGGTGGATCGGTGCCAGCTCCGTCGTCGACCAGGCCGCGAAGAAACCGATCACCATCAGGAACCCCGGACGGTGCGGCGGACGGAACGACACGAGCGTCCACAAGGCGCCCCAGATTGCGACCACGAGAAAAATCCACGAGACCATGACCCAACAGTCTCGCGCCGACGGTATCGTCGCGCTCGCTCGGCGCCGTGACGGCAACGTGCGTGGCTCACGGCCCTTCTCGGGCCGCCGGCCGCGCAAGTTCGGAGGAGATAGCGATGCGACGCCTCACAGGACTCGATGCAGCCTTTCTCGCACTCGAGACGCCTTCCGCCCACATGCACGTGATGGGCGTCGCGGTCGTCGACCCGTCCACCATCCCGGATCAGCGGTATGGGTCGTTCTACGAGCGCGTGCGTGCGCTCCTCGACGCGCGGCTGGGGTTGGTGCCGCCGTTCCGGCGCCGGCTCGTCGAGGTGCCGTTCGGGCTCAACGTGCCGACCTGGATCGACGACCCCGACTTCGATCTCGACTACCACCTGCGTCGTGCCGCGCTGCCGGCGCCGGGCGGTCCGCGGGAGCTCGCCGCGTTCGCGGCCGACGTCGCCGGCCGACCGCTCGACCGGAGCAAGCCCCTCTGGGAGGCATACGTCGTCGAGGGCCTCGAGCACGGTCACCAGGGTTTCGTGAGCAAGATCCACCATTCGATGATCGACGGAGTCGCGGGCGTCGCGATCCTGGCGGCGCTGTTCGACCTCGCGCCCGACGCCCCGCTCGAGCCACAGGAACAACTCGAAGAGTGGGTGCCCGATCACGTGCCGAGCGAGGCCGAGATGGTGGGCCGAGCGTTCGTTGCCGCCGCCCAGCGCCCGGTCAAGATGGCGCGCGCCCTGGCCAACTCGGTGCCGGGCCTGGTGCGTGCGGTTCGCCGCGCCCGCGACGAGTCGCTCGACGTCGCGCTGCCGCTCACCGCGCCGCGGCTGTCGATGAACCGCACGATCACGTCACACCGCGTCATCTCGTTCTCGTCGGTCTCGCTGGCCGACGTCAAGGCGGTGAAGAACGCGTTGCAGGTTTCGGTCAACGATGTCGTGCTGGCGGTGACCGCGGGTGCGCTGCGCAACTATCTCGAACGGCGCGAGGAGCTCCCCGACAAGTCCCTCGTCGCGTCCATCCCCACGTCGGTGCGGGCCGAGGACGACGCCGACAAGTTCGGCAACAGGGTCTCGTCGATGTTCGCGTCGCTGCCGGTCGAGATCGCCGATCCGGTGGAGCGCGTGCGCGCCGTTGCCAGCTCGATGTCCGGCGCAAAGGGCGTGCACGAGGAGGTCGGCGGCTCGACCCTCCAGGACTGGGCCGAGGTGGCAGGGCCGGCGCTCTTCTCGCGCGCCTCACGTGCGTACTCACGGCTCCGCATCGCCGAACGGCTCCGTCCGTTGATCAACCTCGTCGTCTCCAATGTCCCCGGGCCGCCGTGGCCGCTGTTCTTCGCCGGCGCCCAACTCGTCGCGATCCATCCGCTGGGCCCGATCTTCGACGACATCGGCCTGAACGCCACGGTCATCTCGTATCTCGACCACATGGATTTCGGATTCCTCGGCTGCCGAGAGCTGCTGCCCGACATCGACGTCCTCGCCGACTGCGTGCCCGAAGCCCTCAACGAGCTGAAGAAGGCCGCGGGCCTCTGACGAGGAAGCAGTCCGAGATCACAAGTCCTCGAAGAGCCAGGTCTCGCGGGTGTCGCGCCGGTCGCGCCGGATGAACCATTCGTAGCCGAACGCTTCTCGGAACGCCTCGGGCGGCATTGCCAGGAAGAACGAGTCCGCCGGTATCTGGCTGGCGTGGGCAGCCATCGCCGCCCGTTTGCGATCGACGAAGTCGCGGACGTCGACGGTCGTCGTGATCATCGACTCGGGCGAACCGAAGTCGTCCATCTCCGCGGCATCCGGCGCATCAGGTGTGTCGGGTATGAGCTCCCGGTTCCTCTCGATCAGCTGCTTGACGTAATCACGGTTCATCGTCGACTCGTAGACCCGTGGGGTGCCGGCAAGCTCCGCGGCACGTACGCCCACGCGGTGCACCTGCACGTGATCAGGATGGCCGTAGCCGCCGTGGTCGTCGTAGACCGTCAACACGTCCGCGCGTTCCTCCTCGAGGAGGCGCGCCAGACGTGCGGCGGCCTCCTCGACGTCCGCCCGGGCGAAGGCCTCCGGCGCGTGATTGGTCGCTTCGCCCGCCATCCCCGAGTCGTGATAGCCGAGGAACTCGAGCCGATCGACGCCCAGGTGCTTCGCGGCTTCGAGCTGCTCGGCGACGCGCCGCTCGGTGAGCGTCTCTCCCGGATCCAGGGCATCGGGTGCGTGCTCGCCGAGCTCGCCCCTCGTCGCGACGACCAGCACGACGCGATGGCCCTCGGCCTTGGCGCGTGCCATCGTGCCCGCCGTGGCGATCGACTCGTCGTCGGGGTGCGCGTGGAAGGTCACGAGGGTGAAGCTCACGGGCGACCTCGCGTCTAGGGCTGCCTTGTGGGAGGGTAAGCATGACGTTAGCGTCAGTGATCGAACATCGCCCCCGAGCAGTCGGGGGTCTTCCAGGGGGGAAGCATGCGTCTGCGCATCCTGGTGGTCGTTGGCACGGTCGCGCTCGTCGCGGCCGCGTGCGGGAATGCCGGCTCCAACAACAATTCGTCGTCGACGATCCCGAAGGGCGGAACGACGCCGGTCTCGGTGAGCAACGCCGATCTCACGAAGAACGTCCACGTGAGCGCGCCGGGGGTGACCGACAAGGAGATACGGGTGTCGGCGGTCGTCACCGCGACGAACAGCCCGACCGGTGACTTCTCGCCCTTGGCGGACGGCATCAACGCCTACTTCAAGATGATCAACGACGGGGGCGGGATCTACGGCCGCCAGCTGAAGCTCGTCGGCGTGCACGACGACCAGCTCGGGTCCAACGCCCAGGTGACACAGACGACGCTTTCGACCGAGAAGCCCTTCGCCATGTTCGGCGCCCAGGTGTTGTTCACAGGCGCCAAGATCCTCGCCCGCGCGAACGTGCCGACGTTCATCTGGAACATCAACCCCGAGTTCGCGGGCAACAACAACATGTTCGCCGACAAGTCCGCCTTGTGCTTCAAGTGTCCGCTCCATGTCCTGCCGTGGATCGCCAAGCAGCTGGGCGCGACCAAGGTCGGCATCATCGCGTACGGGGTCTCGGCCGAGTCCACCGACTGTGCCGACGGGATCAAGAATTCCTTCCAGAAGTATCCGACCGCCCAAGTGGTGTTC
This sequence comes from Acidimicrobiia bacterium, assembly GCA_035631895.1. Classification (GTDB taxonomy): domain Bacteria; phylum Actinomycetota; class Acidimicrobiia; order IMCC26256; family PALSA-610; genus DASQHW01. Next base: position 16,343 of record DASQHW010000043.1, read on the forward strand.
GTGGACAAGTCGCTGCCCTTCGCCGCGCCGCTGTCCGCGCAGGTCACCGCGATGAAGAACGCCGGCGTGAAGCTCATCGGGACGTGCATCGACTTGAACGAGTCCTTTGCGCTCGGCAAGGAGATGAAGCGTCAGGGCATGACAGCGGTCCAGGGGCTGCCCAACGGCTACGACCCCAACTTCGTCGCCAAGAACGCGGATGTGCTGGAGAACGCGCTCGTGAGCCCGCAGTTCCAGGCGTTCGAGCACCAGCCGCAGATCCCGGAGATCACGAAGCTGTTCCAGTGGTTCCAGAAGATCGGCAAGACGCCCTCGGAGGTCGGTACCGGCGGGTGGGTCATTGCCGACGAGTTCGTGACCGGGTTGAAGATGGCGCGGCCGGAGTTCTCCCAGCAGAAGGTGATCGACGCGCTGAACACGCTCACGCACTACGACGACAACGGGCTCATCCAGCCGATCGACTGGACGAAGCAGCACCAGGATCCCTGGATCCACCCCGAGTCGCGGGGGGCCCGGGACTGCTTCAACTACGTCAAGGTGCAGTCCGGCAAGTTCGTGCCGGTGTTCGACCAGCCCGGCAAAGCGTGGGTGTGCTTCAACTCCAACGACGCCACCGTCGACCATCCGCAGTGGGTGAACTTCGCCACGGGATGAGCCGCCGAGAAACTGACCGCCCGACGACCATCGAGCCTGGAGCGCCGACGACGTGGAGGAGTTGATCAGCCGGATCGTCGTAGGCATGAGCTACGGCAGCGTCTATGCCTTGCTCGCCGTCGGTCTGGTGCTCACGTACAAGACTTCCGGCGTCTTCAATCTGGCGTACGGCGCGCAGGCGTTCGTGTCGGGCGCGATCTACTACGACTTGCGCGTCCGCCACGAGTGGCCGATTCCATTCGCGTTGTTGATCGCGGTGTTCATCGTGGCGCCATTGCTCGGGTACATCCTCGACCGCGGTCTGTTCCGCTATCTGCGAAACGCTCCCGCGATCGCGAAGCTGGTGACGTCACTCGCGCTGCTGGTCGCGATCCCGCAGATCCTCAAGCTGTGGTTCGGCCAGAGCCCCGCCGCCGGGACCCAGGGCATCGTGCCGAAGGGGGATACGACGTACAACCCCTTCGGTGACGTGTTCGTGAGCCGCAACGACATTGCCACGATCGTCGCGACACTCCTCGCCGTCGTCGGCCTCACGTTGCTGTTCCGTTACACGGCCCTCGGGCTCCGCATGCGCGCGGTCGTCGAGAGCTCCCGGCTCACCGAGCTCGCGGGCATCAACGCCGACCGCGTGAGCACTGCCTCGTGGGTGCTGTGCAGTTTCCTCGCGGGTCTGGCAGGCGTGCTCCTGGCACCCCTGTTTGCCGCGGTCTCCGACCTCAGCTACACGACCCTGGTCGTCGTCGCGATCTCGGCCGCGGTCGTCGCATCCCTGTCGAGCATTCCAGTCGCGTTCTTGGGCGGTCTGGGCCTCGGCATCCTTCAGCAGATCCTCGACCGCTACCTCCCGACGAACAGCATTCTGGCCAGCAACATCCGGCCCGCGCTCCCGTTCATCGCGCTCTTCCTCGTCCTCATCTTCTCGCCCTCGCTGCGACACCGCCGCGAGCTCGTCGATCCGCTGGCCGGCGTCGACCCACCGCCCCCGGCGCCGGCCTCTACCGTGCGAAGTGCCGCCCTCACCCGCGCCACACGCATCTTCGGCGTCGTCGTAGGGCTGATCACGGGCTACTACGTCTTCTTCGTCGGCAGCGGCCAGTGGCTCGACATCGCGATCCGGGCGACCATCCTGTCGATCGTCTTCCTGTCGATCACGGTGATCACCGGC
>DASQHW010000044.1:0-6824 GCA_035631895.1 Acidimicrobiia bacterium
TCGAACGAGCTCCCGCCCGTGAGCGTCAGCGCGTCCAGCGCACCGTCATGCTCGAGCATGCGGGCGAATGCAATGCTTTCTTCGAGCCAGAAGCCGCCGCGCACGCCGTCGGTCATGTTGACCTTCGCGGTCACCGCGACATCGTGACCCACGGCGTCTCGCACTGCTCGAACGACCTGTCGGGGGAACCGCGCCCGGTTCTCGAGGCTGCCTCCCCATTCGTCGGCACGCCGGTTGAGCCTCGGCGACAGGAACGAGCTCAGCAGGTAGCCGTGCCCGAGGTGGACCTCGATGACGTCGAAACCACCGTCGCGCAGCACGCGAGCTCCGGTCGCAAACTGGTCGGTGATGCGCGCGATCTGTTCCGGCGAGAGGGCGCGCGTTCGGCGCATGCCGAGGGGGCTGAACACGCGCGACGGCGCGACACTCGGCACCTTCGTCCCCATAGGGTTCGCAACCGGGCCGGCATGCCCGATCTGGGCGCCGACCGCAGCGCCTTCCGCGTGCACGGCATCGGTGAGCGCGCGGAGACCGGGCAGCACGTCCGGCCCGTCGAGCACGATCTGATGACCGTCCGTCGTTCCCTCACGCGTGACTGCGCAGTAAGCGACCGTCGTCATCCCGACACCGCCCGCCGCGTAGCGGCGGTGGAACTCGATCAGCTCGGGCGTCACGACCCTCTTCGGCGTCCTGCCTTCGAATGTGGCCGCCTTGATGATCCGGTTCCGCAGTGTCACGGGGCCGAGACTGGCGGGCGCGAACGGATCGGTTGATGTCACGCGCCGGACGGTAGCCGCCGGCGTCACCGCGGTGCCCCTAGCTCGGGAATACGGCGATCTCTGTCGCCTTCACCGCGGCCCATACCCTCGAGTCGACGCGGAGCCCGAGGGCGCTGATCGCCTCGGCAGTGACGTCGGCGACGATCGGCAACGCTCCGTCGACGCGCACGCGCACGCGATCGCCGTAGCGTTCCAACCCGACGATGACGCCGGGCCAGACGTTGCGCGCTGTTCCCGCGGGCGCCGTTTCGTGCAGCACGACGGCGCTCGGCGCGACGACGGCAAGCACGGGGCCGTCATGATGCTCGGCAACGGTGAGCGTCGCACCTCCGGTGAGGCGGATCGTCTGACCCGTCGCGGTGCCGTGGAACAGGTTCACACCGACGAGATCCGCCACGTATGCCGAGCGCGGCCTCGCGGCGATGTTGTCGGCTGTACCGACCTGCGTGATCCTCCCTTCTTCGAGGATCATGATGCGATCAGCCAGTGTGAGCGCGTCCACCGCGTCGTGGGTCACGAGGATGCGAGCGCCGTGGAAGCCCGCCAGGAGCTCGCGCAACTCGCGGCGCACGCTCGCCCGGTGTTGCACATCGAGCGCCGCCAGTGGCTCGTCGAGCAGGAGCAGCGCGGGCTCGGGCGCGAGCGCACGAGCCAGCGCGACACGCTGGGCCTGGCCGCCGGAAAGCGTTCCCGGCCGGTCATCGCGCCGGTCGGCCAGTCCGATTCGCTCGAGCCATTCGAGGGCGCGGGCACGCGCCTGCGGCCGGCGCACGGCGCGCGCACGAAGCCCGAACGCGACGTTCTCCAGCACGGTCATGTGCGGGAACAGCAGCGAATCCTGGAAGACGACGCCGATCGATCGTCCTTCGGGCGGTACGAAGACGTCATCCCGGGGGTTGTCGACGACATCGCCCGCGATGCGCACGCATCCGTCGTCGAGGGGAAGGAGCCCGCTGAGCGCGCGCAGGAACGTCGTCTTCCCGGCACCGTTCGGTCCCACCAGGACACACAGCTCGTCGTCATCGACGCACACCTCGGCGTCGAGCGAGAACGCGCCGAAGGCGACGCGCACGTGCGCCTGCAAGCTCATCGCACGGACAGCCATCGATCGCGCAGCGAGAGCAACACCGCAAACGACACGACGACGAGCAGGAGGCTCAACACGATCGCGGCGTCGGGATTCGCTCCTTCGCGGGTCACGTAGACGAACAACGGCAGCGTCTGTGTCCTGCCCGGGAAGTTGCCCGCGAACGTGATGGTGGCGCCGAACTCGCCCAGCGCGCGGGCCCAGCACAACACCACACCGGCGATCAGGGACGGCCTCGCGAGCGGCAGCGTCACCCGCCGGAACACGCTCATGGGACTCGCACCCAGTGTGCGGGCGGCCTCCTCGAGGCTCCGGTCGGTCGCGCGGAAGGCGGCTTCGAGAGTGAGGACCAGGAACGGCATGGCGACGAACGCCTCGGCGGCGACGGCACCCGGTACGTGGAACGGCAAGTGGACGCCGGCGTCGTCGAGGTACTGACCGACCAGGCCGCGTCTGCCCAGCGCGAGCGACAGTGCCACACCGCCGACGACCGGCGGCAGCACCATCGGCAGCGTCGTGAGGGCGCGGACGACGGTCCGCCCGCGATACTCCACGCGTGCCTGTACCCACGCGAGCGGCACACCGAGCAGCACGGCAACGGCGGTCGCCAAGATCGACGTGACCAGTGAAAGGCGCAGCGCCTGCACCGCCTCGTGGTCCCGCACCGCGTCCCATGCGGACGACCATGGCGCCCGCCACACGAGGCCGGCGAGGGGAATCGCAAAGCACAACACCGCGATCACGGCACCGGCAAGGGCGATGCCGGGCACCCTCGTGCGTGCGCGGTCGCGTCCCATCAACCGGGGCCGAGAAAGCCGCGTGACCTGAGCACCGTCTGACCGGCTCCCGAAACCATGTCGTCGACAAAGGCTTGCGCAGCGGCCCGGTGCTTCGTCGCCTTGACGACCGCAATCGGGTATGTCGCGATCACGTTCTGCGTGTCGGGGATGTCGACGCCCTGTACACGCGCACCTGCGGCCTTGACGTCGGTGACGTACACGATCGCGGCGTCGGCGTCGCCCGAGACCACTTTGGCCAGTGCCGCCTTGACATCGAGCTCGAGCGACCTGGGCCGCGGCGGGGGAAGTCCGGCTTTCGAGAAAGCTTGGAGGGCGTATCTGCCGGCGGGCACGTTCTTGTCGGCGACCACGAGCACCACCCCGTTTCGCTCCAGATCGGCGAGCGACTCGATCTTCTTCGGATTGCCCGGCGCCACCGCGATCTGCAGCTTGTTGCGGGCGAACACCGTGGGGATCTCGACGAGCTTTGCGTCGACGAGCACCTGCATATTCTTCTCGTCTGCAGACGCGAAGACATCGGCCGGAGCACCCTGCGTGATCTGCTGCGCGAGCGCCGACGATCCCGCGAAGTTGTAGGCCGGCGCAAGCGGCGGGTGCCCGGCGGCCAAGAGGCTCCTGGAAGCGTTGAACGCCTCGGTGAGCGAAGCCGCGGCGAACACGTTGATCGCTTGCGCGTCCTTCTTGTTGCCGCTCCCGCACGCACTCGCGCCTGCGATGACACATACCGAAGCGATGATCGACACTGTCCGCCGCACGCGGCACCCCCGGAGTAGTCGCAATGAGACTATCGGGGTCGGGCGAGGGTCTCGAGAAAACGCCGGACGGCAAGCGCAGACTCGCGCCGCCACGCCGCGAGCACATCGTCGAAGCCGCCGTCGCGACGACGCTTGCGCAGCGCCGCGAACACCGGAGCAAGCTGCTCCAGCTGGCGTTGCACCAACTCCTCGCGGGGCCGGCCCGCCCGATCGAGCAACGCGAGCTTCACGAGGAGCTCACTGCGGACATCTCGCACGTGGGCGACGGGGGTCTCGAGCCAGCGCCGGAGCGCGGCGCGTCCGCGAGGCGTGACACGAACGATCGTGCGCTGCGGGCCCCTGGCACCGGGTGCCTCGCCACAGTCCTCGATCAATCCCCTGCTCGCGAGCGTCGCAAGCGAGCGGTAGACGAGCGGGCGGGGCACGGTCCATACGCGCCCGAGCGCGCCATTCGCGTCGAGCTCACGTGTGACCGCCCAGCCGTGCGTGGGCTCCTCCGCCACCACACCGAGCACGGTCCAGTCGGCGAGCGACAATACGGGCAACGCGGCGGCCACCCGCCGCACCGTACCTGCGATTCGTCACCCGCGCTTCGCGTCGGCGGCCTCGGCAAGCCCAACGGGGATGACGAGCAAGCGCAGGTCGATGAGCACATGCATCACGATGGCGGTGAGCAATCCGGACGCTACCGCGACGACCGCCAGCGCCGCACCGAGCATCGTCGTCAGCACGAAACCTCGCCAGCCCTGATACAGGTACGCGAGCCCGAAGAGCCCCGAAGAGACGACGCCGATCGCGACGACGTTTCGCGTGCCGAAGATGCCGGCAAGGAAGCTCAGCGCGAAGGCGCGATACGTCAGCTCATCCGTCAGTCCCGTGCTCACCGCTGCGATGACCCACGTGTGCCGTTCCCCACGCGTGCGCGGAATCACCTCGGCCACACGCTGCAACGCGTCCGTGACCTGGTCGCGGCCGTCATCGCTCGACAGCAGGGAACGCGTGCGCACGGCGCCCAGCGCGATCGCGCCGAGGAACGGCAGCGCGACCGCGAGATGCACGAGATCCGGTGGCAACAGCGGCACGCCGTAACCTTTCTCGGCCTCCATGACGAACAAGGCTGTCGCGCCGGCTGCGACCGTGTACTTCAGCGGCAACGTCGATACGAAGAGCCGCTCCCGGGCGCGGGGATCGGCCGACGACGCATCGCGGAAGCGGCGGAAGCAAGCGATTGCGTGCAGAGGCACGACGGTGCCGAGCACCGTGACGAGGAGTACGCCTCCGGCCGTGACCATGACGCCATATCGGCGCGTGGCCGCCGGTCTTGACGCCGCGCCGGAACCGCGCTCCGCGGTCCGATGTACATCGGCAGGGGCGGACGAGCAGAATTGGCCACAGGGGACGTCCCGCCGGTCCGCACCGGGTTCACAGGATCGGCTGGCACGATCGGCCCTCTCCGACTCTCGAGATTGCAAAGGACAGGTATGGAGCAGCAGCCGAACGACCAGAGCAAGCAGCATGCCGCGCTCTTGGAGGAAGCGCTGTTCGAGGTGAAGCGGGTGATCGTCGGTCAGGACCGCATGATCGAGCGATCGATGATCTGTCTGCTCGCCCGGGGGCACTGCCTGCTCGAAGGCGTGCCCGGCATCGCCAAGACGCTCACGGTCTCCACGCTGTCGCAGATCATCGGCGGGACGTTCGCCCGGCTCCAATTCACGCCGGATCTCGTGCCTGCGGACATCGTGGGTACACGCGTGTGGCGTCCGTCGCGTGAAGAGTTCGACATCGAATGGGGTCCGGTGTTCGCGAACCTCGTGCTGGCGGACGAGATCAATCGGGCGCCCGCGAAGGTGCAGTCGGCATTGCTCGAGGTGATGGCCGAACGCCATGTCTCGATCGCGGGCCAGACCCGGCCGCTGCCCACTCCCTTCCTCGTGCTGGCCACGCAGAATCCGATCGAGTCCGAAGGTGTCTACGCGCTGCCCGAAGCGCAGCGCGACCGCTTCCTCATGCAGGTCATCGTGCAGCAACCCTCGTACGCCGAAGAGGTGGAGATCGCGCACCGCATGGGTGTTGCGCCGCCGACCGCGTCACGGGTGCTCTCGCTCGAGCAGCTCAGCAGCCTGCAGCAAGCCGTGGACGAGGTCTTCGTGCACCACGCAGTGCAGGACTACGCGGTGCGATTGGTCATGGCGACCCGCGACCCGTCGGCGTGGGGAGTGCCCGAGATCGCGCCCCACCTGGCGTTGGGCGCGAGCCCGCGGGCAACGCTCGGGCTGCTGGCCGCCGGACGCGCGCTCGCGTTGCTGCGCGGTAGGCGCTTCCTGATCCCCCAGGACGTCTTCGACGTCGCGCCGGAGATCCTGCGGCATCGCCTGATCCTGACCTACGACGCGCTTGCCGAGGGCATCTCTGCCGAGGACGTGATCCGCACGCTCGTGTCGACGGTGCCCGCGCCGCACGTGACGCCGCGTCAGGACGACCCGCAGTCGAAGGGTGCGCCGTCCGGCACGCGGACCTCGTGGGGAGACCTCGAGCACAGCGCATGACGACGGAGCACGAACACCGGAGTGAGGGAGTTGCGCCGGTTGCCGGGAAGGCCGCGCAGCTCCGGCGGCTCGAGCTGCTCGTCACCCGCCGTCTCGACGGGCTGCTGCGCGGCGAGTTCTTGAGCCTGCGGCCCGGTCCCGGTTCCGAGCCGGCCGGGAGCCGTCAGTACCAGACAGGCGACGACGCCCGGCGGATCGACTGGAATCTCACTGCACGTTCGCTCGCGCCCCAGCTGCGCACGACCGAAGCCGACCGTGAGCTCCAGACATGGGTGATCGTCGACCGCTCGGCGAGCATGGACTTCGGGACGACGACGCGAGAGAAGTCGGACGTCGCATTCGCCGCGGTTGCTGCATTCGGCTTCCTCACCGCCCGCCAGGGCAATGGCTTCAGTGTGTTCGTTGCCGGTGGCGATGCCGTGACACGTCTTCGCCCCGCTTCGACACGTCCCGGTCTGCTCGCTGCACTGTCGCAGCTGTACGACGTGCCCCGTCGGGAACGGGAGCCCGGCGCCAATGCCGACCTCGCCGGAACACTGCGAACGCTCGAACGTGCTCGACCACGACGCGGTCAGGTCATCGTCATCTCGGACTTCCTCGACCCGAGTGACTGGCAGAGGGCGCTCGCGCGGATGACGCTCGCGCACCAGGTACTCGCGGTGCAGGTCATCGATCCTCGAGAGCTCACGCTGCCCGCCGCGGGCATGCTTTCGCTGATCGACACGGAGACCGGCCGCAGGATGCACGTCCAGTCCAACTCGTCGAAGCTGCGCGAGCGGTATGCAGCGGCGGCTCGAGCGCGCGATGACTCCATCGCCGGACACATCCGCAAGGCGGGCGCCGAGCACCTCACCCTG
>DASQHW010000045.1:0-9687 GCA_035631895.1 Acidimicrobiia bacterium
TCACCAACACCTTCGGGCAGATCCTCGGCATGGCCACCACCAACATCGCCGCCACCGCCACCGCCGAATACCTCAAACCCCTCGCCATGCGCAGCCCCTCCAACCAATACGGCAACGACCCCGACAACACCAACTGGCCGATCGATGCGGCCAATCCGCCGTCCACGTACCCGAACTTCTGGGGCAACATCGAAGGTGCCGGCACTGCCAAGCAACAGGGCGATGCATACGCCGCCAACTGGTGCGACATTCCGACCGACGGCTGCAACGGGAGCGGCGACGGCCAGAACCTCGACTACACCTCGAACGGCTACTACTACACCGTCGACTTCACCGGCACGGCGACGACCAGCCTCCAGGTGTTCGACCCGGCCTTCGTCCACGTCGGCAGCCTCTGTGACGCTTCGTCCAGCGCCCAGCTCGGCGCCGCTTCCAATCTCACGAACATCCCGTCGTACCCGCAGGGCCCGACGAACACGGCGGACATCCACAAGCGCTTCCAGCCCGTGACGAACGCGAGCGCGCCGACCGATGCCGGCTACGAGTACTGCACCGGTGACCAGACCTTTCCCAACAGTGCGGGTGGCAGTCCGGTCCCGAACACGACATACCGCGTGCTGAAGGCGTCGGTCCCCGGCGATCCGTCGAGCGCGCAACAAGTCTGCGGTCCGGTCACTTACCCGGGATACAACGGCAACGTCGCGACCCCTCTTCAAGCAGGTACGACCTTGCCCGGTGCGCCGGCTCCCTTCGCCACCTACTTCCGTCAGTGGGTGAATCTGTGCCAGGTGTCCGGGCAGCCGGGTGACGAATACTTCATCCAGGTGTCGACCGACAACGGCAGCGGCAGCAACCACTTCTCGCTTCGCGGCACGACCTCCAGCGGAGGGGCCGCGCCCGTGACCATCGCGGGCAACACCTACATGGGGATCTTCACGAATGTGGGAAGCAACCAGCTCACCAAGTTCTCGCTGGTTCGTGTGCCGGGTGCCGCGGCCGGGCACACGCTCGTACTGAATTTCTACGACATCGGTGACTCGAACCAGGGCACAGTCGGCCAGCTCCAGGTGATGCCGCCTCCCGACAGCAACATCGGCTCCTCGTTCTCGAACTGCACGTGGAGCGGGAGCAACGGATCTGCCGTCGGCTTCGCGCCGAACACGCCTCGCGCTCCCTGGGGGCCCGCCAATTCCATCTCTTCGTGTCTGATCACGGGTGTGAACAGCACCCCGTCGAACTGGAACGCACAGTGGAGCACGGTCACGGTGCCGATCCCTTCCGGCTACACGTGCGCCGACAGCGATCCGAGCGGCTGCTGGATCACGATCAACGAGAAGTTCAATGGTGCGGTCCACGACGTGACGTCGTGGAATGCGTTCCTGCTCGGAGACCCCGTCCGCCTCGTCAAGTAGCGCGTGACGCCGCCGGCGACGGGGCGGATGCTCCGACGAGTGCCGTGACCTGCGCGCGTACAACCTCGCGACTTTGTCGCGCCGCGGTGAGCGCTTCTTCTGCGTTCCGCTCGAGCCAGGTCAGTGCACGCGACCGTGTCCATCGTTCGTGCCATGCGATCCACGCCAGACCGCCGAACGCGCCCGTGGCGGTGATGCCCAGCGCGCGGCGTCTGCCGAAACGGCGATTGAGGATCGCGAAGTCGAACGCCCAGACGACGGGACACAAGAGCGTCGCGCCGACGCCTTTGGTCGTCGCTTGCCATACCTCGTGCTTCACGCGCCAGCTCAGGAATTTGGCGCCGAGCGCGACGGGGGCGTTGCACACGGCACCGAGGGCAGCGAGCGGCGTCAACATCGCGAGCTCGACCCGGAGATTCCGCCGGTCGACCGACGGCATCAGGCCGCCGGCTACATCGGCGTGCTCCATGCCGAGCCGTTCGAGGTCGCGTATGTGGGCCTGTACGGCCGCTGTGAGCTTGCCGTACTCGGGACTTGCGGGGCCGCCCGCACGAGCGATCGCAGACGCGAGGGCGTGGCGCAACGCGTTGCGCTGCGCGAACTGGGCGTCTCCCTCGCATTCACCACCCGCATAGATCGTGAACGCGGCCGCGCGCTCGACGATGGTGGCTTCGTCCGACGAGTCGTGGTTGACAGACACTGCGGCGAGCCGTGCCGTCAGCAGCTTGGTCGCATCGCGGACGGCAGCGGTCGGGTCGATGTGATAGCGGTCGGTCCACTCGTCGACATGAATGGGCTGACCGACCTGGAGCGCGACGTGCGATCGGAATCTGCCCCGATCCTCGTACACGAGGCCGACGGGGACGATGGTGATGCCTTTCACCGCGGCGTCGTGCGCTGCGCCGAGCGCAATGCGCGCGGCGCCCGTCTTCAAGGGCAGCAGCTTGGGCTCGAGATGCGTCTCGCCTTCGGGAAAGATCGCGAGGTGGGCGCCGTCTGCGAGCGCGGCATGACACGCTTCGAACGCCGAGGCGTTCTGGTCGGCTCCGCCACCATCGCGCCGGCGGTAGACGGGCACTGCGCCCGCCATCCGAAAGAGCCACCTGGCCGGTGCGACCTTCCACCACGAGCCGGCGGCGAGGAAGCGGGGAAGTCCCGGCAGCTTGCCGAGGATCACGCCGACGTCCGCCAGCGCGTTGCTGTGATTCGCGGCGATGATCGCCGGCCCGTGCGTGTCGAGATTCTCCGAATCGATGACTTCTATGCGCTTGAAGAAAACGGACACTGCCAGCCACGCCCATGCCTTCACGGCCCAATATGACCGAGGCGCGTCTCGATTTATGTGCGTCGGCGCGTTCATACGCTGCTGTGTCACCCCGAGGTCGACGAGACGAGAATCCGGTGGCAGGCTGTGCAGGATGGTAATTGCGCCAAAGCCGGGGCGCACGCGGCGGTAAAGAGGGCCAATGGAACACGACGCCATTGACGATGACAGCGTCGGTCTGCTGCTCAGAGAGAGTGCCATCTTCGACGGCTTGGATCCGGCAGCGCTCGCGATGCTCGCAGCGGAGCTCGAGCCGCGGCTCGTACGACGCGGCGAGGTCGTCATCCGGCAAGGCGACATTGCCGACGGTCTGTATCTCGTCGGCAGTGGCAGGCTCCAGGCGGTCCTCACGCGAGCCGACGCGTCACAGGTCGTGCTCGGTGAAGTAGGTCGAGGTGCCGTGACCGGTGAGATGGCGCTCATCACCGACCACCCGCGCTCGGCGACCGTGGTCGCCCTGCGCGACAGCCATCTGTTCTTCTTGCCGAGCGCGGGCTTCAGCCGCGTGGTGCAGGTGCACCCGCCGGCACTGCGGGTCATCGCCACGGCGCTGATCGACAGGCTCATGGACACGATCAAGCGGGGCCCGATCACCAGCTCTGCGACTTGCATCGCGATCGTGCCCCTCGATGCTTCCGTCGATGCCGCCCGGCTCGGTGACAAGCTCTCCGCGTCGCTCGCGCCCTTGGTGGGGAACGTTCGCGTGGTTGCTTCCGGCGACATACAGGCGGAGCTCGGTGACGCACCGTCGGACCTGGCCCGAGCCGTGTGGCGCGACCGCCTCGAGGCGTCGCTCGGGGCCGTGATATACGTGGCCGACCCGGAGTTCGGGTCGTGGACGGACGAGTGCGCGCAGCAGGCCGACATCGTGCTCCTGGCCGCGTCCGGAGACTCGTCGCCCGAGCTTCGTCCGGTCGAACACGAGTTTCGCCGGCGTCGAGGACCGGTCGCGCGTCGTACAGAACTGATCCTGTTACACGATGCAACTACGACCGTGCCGCGTGGAACGCGATCCTGGCTCGAATCACGTGACGTATATCGCCATCATCACATACGGGTCGATCGAGTCGGCGACTATGACCGCGTCGCGCGCCTCCTGATCGGTCGCGCCATCGGCGTGATCTTCAGCGGCGGTGGCGCCCGCGGTGCGGCGCACATCGGGGTCCTGCAGGCCCTCGTGCAACATGGTGTGCCGATCGACGCGGTCGGCGGCGCAAGCATTGGCTCGATCATCGCCGGCGCGGTCGCTCGCGGCGATCCGCCGGACGACATCGCGGCGATGCTCCGCGCCAGCGTCGTCGAGAAGTCGCCGGTCGATCTCACGCTGCCCGCGGTCTCGTTTGCAGCGGGCGGGCGTGTCACCGAGCACATTCGTGAGGGAGCCGATGGTCTCGACCTCGAGGATCTGTGGCTCAACTGTTTCTGTGTGTCGACGAACCTCACGCGCGGCGGGCTCGAGGTCCACACCCGTGGACCGGCGTGGACCGCGATTCGCTCCAGCTTCTCGGTCCCCGGACTCTTCCCGCCGATGGTGAACGATCGTGGCGAGGTGCTGGTCGACGGTGGTCTGCTCGACAACCTGCCGGTGCGCTCCATGCGCGCCGCGCACGCGGGGATCGCCGTCATCGGGATCGACGTCGGCACGCGGCGAGAGTTCCTGCCCACGTCGTCCGTCCCACCGTCGGGCGTGCTGTCAGGTTGGAAGTTCCTCGCGTCGAGCCTGCGCGGTCGTGCACTCGACAACCTGACCACGCTGCCTCGTCTGCTCATGCGGCTCACCGAGCTGGGTTCCCTCGGTGACGATGATCGAGGGGACTGCTATATCCGGCCGTCGCTCGACGGCGTGAGCTTGCTCGACTTCGACAGGTTCGACGAGCTGATCGAGAGTGGTCGACGCGACGCGGGGCCGGCGATTGCAGGCTGGCTCGCATCCCGCGGTCCGGCCGGCGGTCTTCCGGCCGGCCGCACCGATGGGGCGACGACGCATCAAGAGATCGACATACGAACGGACATCATCGAATCGATCGGCGGCGGCCTGACTTCGTGAACCGGGGGAGATGCGCCCCGACGTGCGACCACAATCTCCGGCGTCAGGACTCGGCGTCCGATGGGAAACCCGCGCAGCCAGGGGACGACGCGTCCGTTGCGGCGGGACGGCGCAGGAGGGCGGCCGGCTGTCTCGAGCCTGGTGCAGACTGGGACGCGGATGCACGCGTACCACTCGTGGGACGCGAGAGTGCTCGGCGCTTTGCATACGGGGCTGAGGGTCCCACAATGGGGATGGATCCGCGGCGAGTGGAGTAGCGGGTGACATTTCGCCGCTGTTTGCTACTAAGAAGGTGATGTGGCCGCCGCGGAAGATCTGGACGACCTTGTCGCCGGGGCCCGCGCCCGCGACCCGGCGACCTGGACCGAGGTCTATCGGAACGCATACCCGCGCTTGTACGCGTACGCGAGGCGGCGCCTCCCGAGCAGCGAAACGGCGGAGGACGCCGTGAGCGAGACGATGAGCCGGGCGGTGGAGGGTATCGGCCGATATCGCGGCGAAGGCGGTGGCCTCATCGCATGGCTGCACGGGATCCTTCGCAATGTCGTCCTCGACGCGCAGAACTCGAGCCGCCGGTTCTCGCCGGAGTCGGCGCCCGACCTGGTGGCGGACGGTGCCGATCCCGTCGAGCACCTTTTGCGTGACGAAGACGCCGTCCGCGTGCGCCGGGCGTTCGCGACACTGAGTGCCGCCGAACAGGAAATCGTCGAGCTGCGCGTGGTGAGCGGTTTGCGGGCGGATGCCGTGGGCAGCATCGTCGGGCGTCGGAGCGGCGCTATACGCATGGTGCAGAACCGTGCGCTGGCGAAGATGCGCGCGCAGCTGGACGGCGGTGGCGAGGTGCATTGTGCAGGATGACCTCCAGCTCACCGAGGCGCTGGGGCGGGCGCTGGAGCTGCCCCTGCGCGAGCCTTCTCCCGAACGCATCGCGGCCCTGCAACGACAGGTCAGGCGCCAACGGCTGCGGCGACCACTGCGTCGTGCCGCCGTGGCGGCCGCCGTCGCGCTGATCGCGCTCGCGGGCGCGACGCTTGCCGTCGGGACCTCCCACCAGAAGGAGACATCGTCTGCCGATGCCGTCGCGATCAGCAACACCCTCAGGGACATCCAGGAAGTGCAACAGGCGATCAAGGAGCGCAACACCGCACAGATCAGGAAGTCAACGGCCGAGCTGGTGTCGCAGCTGGGTCGGCTGGACCCGGCCCAGAAGGCCGCCGTCGGCCCCCTCGCGAACGCCGTGATCACACAGGCCCAGCGCGCAGCCGCGCCGGTGCCGGTGCCCGGGTCGCCGTCAAGCGCGTCCACGACCTCGTCGTCGACGGCATCCACCACGACGACGTCCTCCACCTCCACGACGACGTCGACGACGTCATCGACCACGTCGACCACGACGACCACCACGATCCCGGCATCGACCGCCACCACGGCACCGGGTCCGTAGACCCGCGACGACCGAACGTGCGTGGCGCACGGCCCACATCGGGCCGGCGCTCACGCATGCCGAAGGGTTGGTCCCCCTGCGAGGCGACGAACGACAGCGGGTCCGACTGTTGTGACATTCGGCGACCTCCTCCTACAAGAAGACAGTTGACCGCCTGCACGGCGCTTTTGTTCTCATCCACGGGAGGGGCATGGGCGGCGGCAAGGAGGCGACGGTGGTGACCGACGATGAGGGAGTCTCCGAGCGTGCGCACGATCGGTGGGGATTCGTGCATTCGGGTCGGTGGCAATTCGCAACGTTGCGAGAGCGGGCTACATCGACGTGTCACCATCGTCGCCTCCCTTGTCGCGAGACCCCCGGGGAGTCGGCAGCGGGCATAGGTCGTGCGTGCAGCCCGGCCGAGCTCTCTCCGTCGTGCACCTGAGGCACGATGATCTGCGCGCGGTGACGGCTTTCAGCTCGGCGAGCGACACCCGGATCAGCTGCGGCAGCTGTCGCAGTTCGCCGTTCGCGGCAATGAGTCGTCGAGTGGCCGGCCGGCCATCACTGCACCGAGTGGAGACGAGGATCTCGTCGCCGGCGACGACGTAATAGACGAACGACATTGCCGGACCGTGCGCTCGACGGTTGTAACCGAGGATCGCGTCGTGGTGGTCGCGGACGAACGCGCGCCGTTCCGCAGCGTCCATCACACACCTCCAGCAGTTGCGAAGCGTGGGCGCGTCACGGGGTCGGTCATACGTTCGTTCTGCTCACCATACGTCAGGCGAAACTCGGTCGCATCGAGCACGGCGAAGACGATTGGGGATCGCAGGACCTCGCCGCGGCAGTGGCTGCCGTCGTGACCTGTGGCGTAGGCACGCTTCTCGGATCAGCCGGCGCCTGACATTTGGCGACAACCTGACGCGTCACGCGCGAGACTGCAGAGAATGTGAGGTGAAAGGCCGTCCACTCGGATCACGACGAGCGAGCGGTCAGCGGGGGATACGTGATGGATCAGGCACCAGGCGACCGCGACCTGTCGGCGACGGTGACAGCGCGCGCGTCGGAACTCTCTGCATCGATAACGGTCCCGGATCGAGTCATCGGGCGAGACGAAGTGCTCGCGAGCCTCGAGGGGACCCTGGCGAGCCTCCCGGAATGCGGTCGCCGGTTCGTACTTCTCGAGGGCGCGTCCGGAATCGGCAAGTCCACGATGTTGCGGGAGGTGCGTCGACGCGTCCTCGCCACGGGCGGCCTCGCGGCGGCCGGCGAGTTCGGCTCGACGACACATCGCCATCCGTCGAGCGGACTGCGAGCTGCCATCGGTGACATCGTCGCGACCATGCTCGGGCTTCCCGAGGAGGAGCTGCAGGAATGGAGCTTGGGCCTCAGTCGCGCGCTCGGGGGACCGTTGGAGCAATTCGCCGACCTGATTCCCGAGTTCTCGGCGCTGTCCGGCCGCGGCGTCGAGTCGCCCGGCGGGTCACCGACGGGATTGCGCAATCGCCTGCGACTGGCCGTGCTCGCTCTCGTGCGCGCGACGGCGAGCCCGACGCGTCCCCTCGTGATCACACTCGACGACTTCGACCGCGCCGACGGCGAGTCCATGCAGATCGTCCATGATGTCGTGACCGGCGACGCCGAGGGATTGCTCGTCCTCGCGACTTCGCAGCCCGGTGCACTCGCCGGCCAACCTGTGTTCGACGATCCTGCTGCCGTGTGTGTGCGCCTCGCGGAGCTCGATATCGAAGGCCTGCAGCGTTTCGTCGGCGCCGCGCTCGGTTGTCCCGACGAGCGGGTGTGCGAGCTCGCCGCGTTGATCGGCGAGCGAGTCGGCGGAAATCCCCTTGCCGTTGTGCAGTTCCTGCAGCGCGCCGTAGCCGTCGGCGCGCTCACTCGGCCACACGCGCGTGTGGATTGGGTGTGGAGCGACGCCACGGTGCGGGCGCTCGACCCGGCACCGTCCGCGGAGAAGATCGCCGCCTCCATGCTGCGTGAGGTCGACGGCGCCGAGATCCTCGAAATGGCCGCGTGTCTCGGGGAGCCGTTCACCATCGCGGATCTCGTGCGTGCGAGTGGTCGATCGTCGGACGCGGTCGCCGAATCGATCTTGCGGGCGTTGGACATTCGAATTCTCCGGCGGCTCGCCGTCGGCGATAGGGAAGGTGCCTTCCTCGATGCGCGGGAGGCCTATGCCTTCGTGCACGAGCGCGTTGCCGACGCCGTGCGCTCTCAGGTCTCGAGTGAATCACAGGCCCAGGTGCACACGCGGCTCGGGCACGCGCTCCTTCAGTCCGATGAGCCTGACGATGTCATCGCGGCCGCGCGTCATCTCAATGCCGCGGCGCTCACCACCTGCTCAGCGGAGGAGAGCATGGAGCTCGCCGCGCTCAACGCGCGCGCGGCGCACCGGGCGCGCCAAACGGCCGCGTTCCCGCTCGCGCTCCAACTCGCGGAGTCGGGGCTCGGGTGTTTGCCGGCAGACGCCGACAATCGCGACCACAGCCTGGTGCTCGACCTGCACCTCTTGGCTGCCGAGGCGGCATGGATCACCGGCGACCTCACGTCAATGCGATCGTGGATCGCAGCGTCGCGTTCGCTGCAGACGACGGTTCTCGATCGAGCGGAGCTCGCCTACCTCGAGATGAAGGGCCTCGCCGCGGCCGGGTATCCCGGCGAGGCCATTGCCGCCGGGCGCGCCGCGCTGGCGGAGCTGGGCGTTCGCTTCCCCGGGGAACCGCGACAACGACACGTGCTAGGGGAGCTCGTCGCCGTCCGGCGCCGGCTGCGCGGCCGATCCGACGAGCAGCTGCTCGCGCTCCCCGAAGCGACGGATCCCGAAGCGCTCGCTGTGCAGAAGCTTGTCGCGGAGATGATCGGGCCGGCCTACCGGGCCGCCCCGACTCTCTGGGCACTGCTCGTGCTGCGATGCCTGCGCGTCACGCTCGACGACGGGCGCGCGCCCGCGTGCTCGCTTGCCTTCGCAGCGTACGGCCTCCTGCTCGGCGTCACGGGTCGATACGAATCGGCGCGGCGTTTCGGCGATCTGGCTCTCAGCATGGCCGAACATCCGGACTGCCGGGAGTTCCGGCCCTGGACCAAGTTCTTCGTCTACAACTTCATCCATCACTGGACCCGTCCCACTGCCGACGCGATTCAACCGGTGCGCGACGCGATTCGCGAAGCCCTCCTTGTCGGCGACGTCGAGAACGCCGGCTTCCTGACCGCCGCCGAGCTCTACCTCTCCTTTTCGTACGGCGTGCCGCTCCCGGAGATCGACGCGCGAGGCGCAGAGCTCGCGGTGTATCTGCGCCCGTACGGCGCGCAGTTGCTGTTGGCGGAATGTACGCGTCAGCTCGTACACAACATGATGGGCCGTACGCCCGATCCCCTTCTTCTCGTCGGCGACACGGGCTACGACGAACACGTCGCAGTCCCGTCGGCGATCGAACACCACGACTTCACGGCCCTGGGCGCATAT
>DASQHW010000046.1:0-3192 GCA_035631895.1 Acidimicrobiia bacterium
GGATCGAGCTGCTGTGCCCAGATCTCGGCGGGCTTCGACGGAGACGACTTGCCGGAGCCGAACACGAGCGCCGTATCGATGTCACCGTGCTGCAGCCGCACCCATGCCTCGTAGAGCGCCCATGCGCCGTCCATCTCGACATGAGACTCCGAGATCGGCGGCCAGGCGCCCGCGGCTTCCAGGTTCGACACGAACGCGAACGGTCCGCCCGTGAGATAGTCGCAGCTGCCCGCACACGTGAAGCCGATGTCGCGCCGGTCGATGCCGGCCTGGCGCAATGCCGCGGTCACGACGGGCACGAGCATCTGCACCTCACTGTCGGCCGCGCGCCGTACAGAAGCCGTCTGCGCGTGCCCGACGATTGCAATATCGCTTGCTCCACTGGTCAAAAGATGTGCTCCTCGAACTGTTCTCGCGGCATGTCGGGCTCGCCGCTCGGCTCGAATGCTTCGATCGCCGAGCCCACACCGCCCCAGCCACGATTCGACACGCCCTCCGCACTGCGCGCCTCCTTGGGCTTCCAGACGGCGCGCACTCGCAGTCCCGAGCGAACGTCTTCGTGCGCAATGCCGACGATGTCCTGGCCGCCCAGATTGCTGTTGGCGCCGTCGAGCAGCACCGAGGCGTAGACGAACGGCTCGGTCTCCTTCTGTCCGTAGTACGCGACCGGCGTGATGATCGTGAATCCGGTCACGGTGCCGGTGTCGGCGACGGTGACCTCGTCGCCGTCGCCGGTTGCGACGACACACAGCGGGCAGTAGCCCTTGCCGGGCACGTACACGCGTCCACACTGCGGGCACTTGTGGCCCACGATGCGTCCCTCGATCAGCGCGTCGACGTACCGATCGAGAATGGGCGTCAGCTCCTCCTCGTAGGTGAGCGAGACGAGGTGTTCCATCACCAGAGTCTCTTTCGGCGCGTCGCCCGCGGGCACGGTGCGGGCTCCCAGGCTTCCAGGTCGTCAATCCGATTCTGCGGGTCGGCACGCCAGCGCGGGTTGACGCGCATGCCGGTGTGCATCTTGTCGATGCTGCCGGCATCGACGGCGTGCACCATCGCGGTGTCCGCACCGTCGGGGCGGATCAGCGCGAAGGCGAACGGATGCGCGAGCGGATGCTTGGACGTGGGCGCGGCGACCCACGTCCACGACTCGACGGTTCCCGCCGGCCCGACCTCGACCAGCTCGGTGAGCGTCTCGCCCGTGTGCGGGTCGTACTCGAGCGGCGGTACGAGCACCTTGCCGTCGCTCGCGCGAGAGCCGGCGATTCGATGCTCCCGCAGGCCGGCCAGGAACGCACCGACGATCGGGCCGACCGTGCGTGAGTACGGGAACTCGAGCGTGCTCTTCGTGACCCTGCTCATGTGCCGAACCTAGTCATCGACCGCCGAGGAGCGCACGCTTGTCGACTTTGCCGACCGACGTCAGCGGCAGCGCATCGATGATCTCCAGGCGATCGGGCGCCTTGTAGTCGGCGAGTGCAGCACGGCAATGTGCACGCAGCACGTCGAGGTCCGGCCGTGCCTCCCCGGCGGGGACGACGAACGCGAGGCCGATCTCTCCGAGAACGCGATCGGGAATGCCGACGAGTGCGACCTGCGCGACCGACGGATGCTCGGAGAGCACACGCTCGACTTCCGCGGGATAGACGTTGTAGCCGCCACGGATGTACATGTCGCTCTTGCGGCCGACGAGTGTCAGGTAGCCGCGCTCGTCGAGCGCGCCTGCGTCACCCGTCGAAAGCCAGCCGTGCTCGTCGAGCACCTCGGCGGTGCGCAGCGGGTCCCCCCAGTATTCCCGCATCACCGCCCCGGACCTGCACCGCACCCGGCCGACATCACCCACGGGGCACGAGCGCCCCTCGTCATCGACCACTTCGAGCTCCACGTTCACGCGCGCGCGCCCGACCGTGCGTGCAATCACCTCCGGTGAATCACCGGGTGCAGTGCCCGTAGTGATCGCGGCTTCAGTGCTCGTGTAGCCGATGACGACCGGGCAGCCGAGCCGGCGTTCCATCTCACGCACGAGGTCGGGCGGCACCATGGCCGCGCCGGTGCCGGCGATCCGGAGCGACGAGAGGTCCGTCGCCTCGAACGCGGGGTGATCGAGGACGAGCCGCCACTGCGTGGGCACTCCCTGGCCAACGGTCACGCGCTCCCGCTCCATCAGCTGCAAGGTGTCGCGGGCGTTCCAGGGCGTCGACGGGATCACCGTGGTGATCACCTTCTCGATCTCCTCCCAGGGTCGCGACATGAACGCCACGTGCGCGAACGGCAGTGGCGACAACCGGCGATCGAATCGCTCGCCGAGCTCGCCGGCACCGATCGCCACTGCTGCAAGATTGTCGTGATCGAAGACCGCGCCCTTGGGCATGCCGGTCGTGCCGCTCGTCCAGACGATCGCGACCGCGTCGTCGGGCCGCACGCGCGGCATCTTGACCGGAGGATCGAACGCGTACGCCTCACGGACGACGTCGAGGTCCTCGGCACGGACGATGACACGCGGTGACGTCCGCTCGAGGATGCTCGCGACCTCGACAGGCCCGAGCCTGGTGTTGATGCCGGTCGTGATCGCGCGCAGACGCATCGCAGCCTGGTAACAGACGGCGTAGTCGATCGACGACGGCAACATCAGCGCGACGACGTCACCCGGGCCGACGCCGGCATCCGCCCACCATGCCGCGAGACCGTCGGCCGCCCGGTCCCACCCCCCGAATGTGATCCGCCGCGCCGGCTCCACGAACGCGTCCCGGTCGCCTTCGGCATCGGCGACGGCGCGCAGCAGGTCGACCGTGGTACCGATGCGGGTGCCGCCACTCATGGTCGTCTCTCGCACGTCGTCGCGCCTGCGTACGACCCGTCGGCGCCCGGCATCGGCGATAGCGTTGCCCGGTGCCTCCGTCGAAGCAAGCACGCGCTCGTCAGGCGCGCCAGAAGGAGCGCCTCGCGGCCGCAGCCGTGCGACGTCAGCGATCGCAGCGTCGTCGCCGTGTGGCCGGTGCCGCCGTCGCGGCGTTCATGATCGTCGTCCTGATCGTGCTCGTGTTCGCACTCACGGGGACGAGCGGCAACCACAACAACACCGCGGCGTCGAGCATCGCCGCGCCGACGACGACCGTTGCGGCCGCCGTGTCGGCGAAGGGCAAGCCCTGTGTCGCTTTCGCCGCCACGCTGCCCAAGGGCGCGCCCGCGGTC
>DASQHW010000047.1:0-2765 GCA_035631895.1 Acidimicrobiia bacterium
CCAAACGGCACCCGTAAACGGCGCGCGCTCGTCATACCATGGGACCGATGCCGAAGCTCCTGCTGCTCGATGGCCACTCGCTCGCATACCGCGCCTTCTTTGCGCTGCCCACCGACCTCGCAACGAAGAACGGCACCGTGACCAATGCCGTGTACGGCTTCACGTCGATGCTGACGAAGGTGATCGCAGACGAGCATCCCGACTACATCGCGGTCGCGTTCGACGCGCCCGGCGGCAGCACGTATCGGTACGACCTCGATCCGGAGTACAAGGCAAACCGCAAGGAGACTCCCGACCTCTTCCGCAGCCAGCTGCCGCTGATCCACGAGGTGCTCCAAGCGCTCGAGATCACACAGCTCGAGATCCCCGGCGTCGAGGCGGACGACGTGATCGCGACCCTCACCACGCAGGCCGCGGACCAGGGGATCGATGTCGTGATCGTCACCGGTGATCGCGACTCCTACCAGCTCGTGCGGGACCCACACGTCAAGGTGCTGTACAACAAGCGGGGCGTCTCGGAGTACGCGCTCTACGACGAGGCCGGCATCGCCGAACGCTGCCTCGGCGTCACCTCCGCGCAGTACCTCGACTATGCCTCCCTGCGGGGCGACACGAGCGACAACCTGCCCGGGGTGCCCGGCATCGGCGAGAAGACCGCGGCCAAGCTCATCACGACCTACGGCAACCTTGAGGGCATCTTCGAGCACCTCGACGAGCTGCCGCCCAAACAGCGTACGAATCTCGCCGACGCGAAGGAGCGTGTCTTCAAGAACAGGGAGATGTCGCGCCTCACATGCGACGTCGATCTCGACGGGATCGCGCCGGAAGACCTGCGGCAGGGGGCGTTCGACCGCGAGCGCATGCGCGTGTTGTTCAACCAGCTCGAGTTCCGCACGTTGCTGCCGAGGATGCTGGACGCGGTGGGCGACGCCGCGGCGGAGGCGCCGGATGCCGACATCCTCGAGGTCGACGTCACGATTGCCCGGGATGCTGTTGCCGCGGCCGAGGCGTTGCGCGCCGCGGCAAACGGTGAGCGCGTCGCGCTGGAGCCGAGGTGGGATGGCCGCACCGTGAGCGGCCTCGCCGTCTCGACGGGCGAGGACGCGGTGTACATCGCAGGCGACCTTCTCGGCGACCCGGTTGTGCGCGACGCGCTCACTGCGCTGACCGGTCCCGAGAGTCCTCCGCTCGTCGCGCACCGCGCCAAGGAGCTGACCCACGGGTTGCAGCAGGAGCTGCACTCCCTGGACCTCGACACCGCGGTGATGGCGTACCTGCTCGACCCCGGGGAGGGGAAGTACCAGCTCGAGGATCTCGCGCTGCGGTACCTCTCGCTCGAGCTCACGTCCCCCGACAAGAAGGAAGGCACCCTCGACTTCGACGGCGAAGGCGGCGCGCACGAGACCGGGCGCAGGGTCGCGGTGCTGACCCGGCTCGCCGCCACGCTGTCGGAAGCGCTTGCAGCCCGCGGTCTCGTCGACCTCTACGAGCGCATCGAGCGACCGTTGATCCCCGTGCTCGCGCGGATGGAGGAAGCGGGTGTCCGCATCGACGTGAGCTTTCTCGAGGATCTCGGCAAAGAGCTCGGCGACGAATGCCGCCGGCTCGAAGGGGAGATCCACGGGTTCGCCGGCGAGACGTTCAACGTGAACTCGACACCGCAGCTGCGCTTGGTTCTCTTCGACAAGCTGGGCCTGACACCCGTGAAGAAGACGAAGACCGGCGCATCGACGGACGCCGACTCGCTGCAGAAGATGGTCGACGAGCACCCGATCGTCGAGGCGCTGCTGCGGTACCGGGAGGTCGAGAAGCTCCGCAGCACCTACGCGGACGCGCTTCCGCCGCTCGTGCGGCCCGACGGCCGCATCCATGCGACGTTCAACCAGCTCGCGACCACGACGGGGCGGATCTCGTCCGAGGCACCCAATCTCCAGAACGTGCCCGTCCGGACATCGACGGGGCGCGAGCTGCGGCGCGCGTTCATCGCCGACGACGGGTGCGGGCTCCTCACCGCCGACTACTCGCAGATCGAGCTACGCGTCATGGCACACCTCGCCGAGGACCCGGGGCTCATCGAGGCCTTCGAACGAGGCGCGGACATCCACACCACGACGGCGGCACGTGTCTTCGGCGTCCCGGACGAGAAGAAGGTGGACGACTTCCAGCGCCGGTTCGCGAAAGTCGTCAACTACGGGCTCGCGTACGGCATGGAGGCATACGGGCTCGCCCAGCGGCTCGACATCCCCACCGAGCAGGCTCGCGAGATCCTCGACGCGTACTTCGTCGCCTTCCCGAACATCGCCGCGTACATGCGGGAGACCGTGCGTGAAGCGCGGGCGACCGGATACACCACCACGCTGTTCGGCCGTCGCCGCCAGCTCCCGGAGCTCTCCTCCGACAACTTCCGTATCCGCCAGATGGGCGAGCGCATGGCGCAGAACGCGCCCGTCCAGGGCAGCGCGGCCGACATCTTCAAGCTCGCGATGGTCGATCTCGACCAGGCACTCGCCGGCGGTCGGTTCCGCAGCCGCATGATCCTCACGGTCCACGACGAGCTCGTGCTCGAGGTGCCGCTCGACGAACGCGAGCGGGTCGAGGCCGTCGTCCGCGACGTCATGGAGCACGTGACGGACCTGCGTGTGCCGCTCGTCGTCGACATCGGCTTCGGGCAGACCTGGGCCAGCGCGAAATAGGCCGATCGGCCCGTGTCGTTCGGTTGGGGCAATTGGTACGATCTGGCTACGGCGTGCCGGCGGGGTGCGCCA
>DASQHW010000048.1:0-6549 GCA_035631895.1 Acidimicrobiia bacterium
CGACGGTCGTGCCGTCGAGGAACTTGCCGCGCGACAGCACGACGTCGGGCAGGAGGTACCGGGCGTCGTCGGGTAGGTCGGTGAGCGCGTTCGCGATGTCGGCGCCGGTCAACAGACCCGTCACCCCGATGTTGCCGCCGAAGAACCGGTTGGGGACTGTCAGCAGCTTCGGTGCGCCCGGCAGGTCGGCGAGCAAGGGCTCGAGCACGGGGGCACCGAGCTCGCCGGTGAGGAGGAACGTTTGCCGGGCGTGCTTCTGTCCCGTGTTTGGACGCTCAATCGGTTGGCCCGATGTGGGGGCGCGGTAGCCGTCGGCGGGAGCGCCGTCGACCCACGCGAAGAAGCCGGACCGAACGCCGGGGGGTTCGACCTCCACGCCGGCGAGCGCGGCGCGCACCTCGGACTCGAAGGTGCGCGCCATGCCGATCCCGTTCTCGTGCTGCGGGCAGCCGTCGTACGCGTCGAGCTCGGGAAACGGTCGCCCGGCGAGCAGGTAGTACTCGTCGGATGCGTACACGAGGCGGCGACCCAGCGCGTCGGAGAATCGTGACTGCCAGCGCTCGACGATGTTCACGACGGCGCGCGCCTCCGCCGGCGTGTGCTCCCTCATCTCGGGCTCGTTGGAGTGCGCGCTCACGCCGAGCGGAACGACGCCGAGCGTCTCGAGCCGGGGGAACCGGTCGAGCACGCCGAGCATGGTGTCGTCGAGCACGTCACCGTCGTTGATCCCCGGGCACACGACGACCTGGCCGTGCACCTCGACGCCGGCGCCGAGCAGGAGCTCCAGCCAGCGCAGCGATGTCGCGCCGCGGCGGTTGCGCAGGAGCCGTGTGCGAACGTCGGGGTCGGTCGCGTGGATGCTGACGTACAGCGGGCTCAGCCGCTCGGTCAGCACGCGTTCGAGGTCGGCCTCGGTGAAGCGCGTGAGCGTCGTGAAGTTTCCGTAGAGAAACGACAGCCGGTAGTCGTCGTCCTTCAGGTACAGGCTGCGGCGCATGCCCTTCGGCAGCTGATAGATGAAGCAGAACGGGCAATGGTTGTCGCATGTCTGCACCCGGTCGAACACCGCGCTCGTCAACTCGAGGCCCAGCGGTGCGCCATCGGGCTTGTCGATCACGACGCTTCGTTCGAGGCCGCCCCGCCGCAGCTCGAGGTCGACATGCGGCCCGTCGACGTGCAGCTGGTATGCGATGACGTCCCGCACCGGCTCGCCGTTGACGCTCGTCACCTCGTCGCCCGTCAGCACGCCTGCGCGTGCGGCCGGCGATCCGGGCGCGACGGCTTGCACGCGGGCGGTGGGCATTGGCACAGACTACGGGCTCGATAGGGTGGCTCCCGTGCCCGTGGAGAAGGTCTTGCTCGCGGAGCCGCGAGGCTTCTGCGCCGGCGTCGAGATGGCGATCAAGGCGCTCGCATGGATGGTGCGGGCGTTCGAGCCGCCCGTGTACTGCTATCACGAGATCGTGCACAACCGGCTCGTCGTCGACCGCTTCCGAGATCAGGGCGTGATCTTCGTCGACGACGTGTCGGCCGTGCCGCCGGGCGCGCCGCTCATGCTGTCGGCGCACGGTTCCGCGCCCGACGTCGTCGACGAGGCCCGGGCGCACGGCCGCTACGTGGTCAACGCGGTGTGCCCGCTCGTCACCAAGGTGCACCACGAGGCCAAGGTCCGCGCGCGCAAGGGGTTCACCATCCTGTACGTCGGGCACGCGGGCCATGACGAGGCGGTCGGCACGATCGCGGTCGCGCCCGATGCAATACGCCTCGTCGAGCACCTCGACGACCTGGCCGGCGCGGCCGCAAGCGTGAGCGATCCGGAGCGGGTCGCGGTGCTCGCGCAGACGACACTTGCGCAGAACGAGTGGTCCGCCGTGCTCGACGAGACGCGCGGGCAGTTCCCGTCGGTGTGGACCGCATCGCGGAACGACTTGTGTTTCGCGACGACGAACCGTCAGCAGGCGCTCACTGAGATCGCGCAGAGCGCCGACGCGGTCGTGGTCATCGGCAGCGCGAACTCGTCGAACACCATCGCGTTGACGAAGGTTGCCCGGGAGGCCGGCTGCACCAACGTGTTGCGCGTCGACGGGCCGGGCGAGCTCGACCTCGCGGCGATCGGCGACGCCCGCATCGTCGGCGTGACTGCCGGCGCGAGCGCTCCGGAAGAGCTCGTCGACGCGGTGATCGCGAGGCTCGCGCCCGCGCACGGTGTCGATCACGTCCGCGTCACCGACGAGGACGAGTACTTTCCCCCGCCCCGCGAGCTTCGCGAGCTGATTCCGGCCCTCGACGCGCTGGCCGCGCTGGTGCTCGGCGGCGACCCCACGCGCGCCCGGACCGCGCACGGGCCGTTCACCGACGATCGCTCGCTCGACGCGTCGCACGTGCTTGCCGGCCTCAACGAGTGACCCGGCGCGTTACTTGTTGCGGAGCTGGTAGGCCTCGTCGAACGCGTGCTGCACGGCCTCGTGCAGCCGGACGGTGAGCGCGTCGACCTCGGCGCGCGGGACGAGGCCCGATGCACGCACGCCGGGGATGATCGGCTCTCCCACCACGATCGCGATGCGGCCGAAGCGCGGGATCCTGGAACGGTGACCGCGGAGGATCTCCTCGGTCCCGGCGATGCCGACCGGCACGATCGGCACGCCGGCGCGCAGCGCGAGGTACGCGGCGCCCGGCTGGAGCACCTCGATCTTCGGGCCGTGCTGACGAGTGCCCTCCGGGTACACGAGCAAGATCTCTCCCGCCTGCAGCATCGCGATCGACTCTCGCAGCGCTTTGCGGTCGGTGCCGTCACGTTGCACCGGGAAGCCGCCCAACACGGTGAACAGCCAACCGAGCACGGGGATGTCGAACAGCGACTGCTTGCCCATGTAACGCAGCCGGCGACGCGTGACCCATCCCGCGAAGGGGATGTCCATCATCGAGCGGTGCGAGGGCGCCAACACGTAGCCGCCCCGTTTCGGAAGGTGCTCGAGACCCCGGACTCTCGCCCGGAACATGAGCTTGAAGCTTCCCGAGACGATCCAGCGGACCATGCTGTAGAGCACCACTAGCGTGCCTCCGCCGCTCGCGCCCGCGTCACGATCTCGGCGACCACGGTATCGACGTCGGCACCCGTCGTGTCGACGATGGCTGCGTCGCCGGCGATGCGCAGAGGCGACACCGCCCGGGCGCTGTCGATTGCGTCACGGCGCTCGAGCGCGGCCTTGACGTCGTCGATGTGAACGTCCCGCTCCGCGGCGGCCTCGTCGCGCTGCCGGCGCCGGGCACGCTCGTCGTCGCTGGCGATCAGGAACACCTTCACCGTCGCGTCGGGAAAGACGACCGTGCCGATGTCGCGCCCCTCGACGACACCGCCGCCGTGCCTCGCGACCCAATCCCGTTGCCGCCGGACGAGGATCTCCCGGACCGCGGGATGCGCGGAAACCGCCGAGACCGCCGCCGTCACGTCGGGAGCGCGTATCTCGGCGCTGACATCACGCCCGTCGAGCGTCGTCACGCCTTTTTCGACAGCGATCGACGCGTCATGCGCGATCGACGCGCACGCCGCGCCGTCGTCGAGCGGCACGCCGGCGCGCAGTGCCGCGAGTGTCACCGCGCGGTACATCGCTCCGGTGTCGAGCACCGGCAGACCCAGGCCTTCGGCCACACCGCGCGCCACCGTGGACTTGCCCGATCCCGACGGGCCGTCGATGGCGACGACGAGCGGACGGTCGTCCCTCATCGGGTGACGGTGTCCGTGAGCCGTGCCAGATCCTCGGCGAACTCGGGGTACGACGACGACACGATGCGCCAGCCGCGCACCGTCGACTCACCGTCGAGGGCGTTGCCGGCCACGGCGAGCGCCATCGCGATGCGATGGTCGCCGTGGCTCTTGAACTGCCCGTGGCGCGGTTGTCCGCCCCGGATCGACAGCCCGTCCGCGCGCGCTTCCACACCGATCCCCAGCTCGGTGAGCTCCTGTTCGAGCGTGCCGATCCGGTTGCTCTCCTTCACGACCAGCTCGGCCGCGTCGCGAATATCGGTGACGCCGTCCGCGAACGCGGCAGCAATCGCGAGTGCGGGGATCTCGTCGAGCACGCTCGGGATCTCGTCGCCGGCGATCGTCGTACCGGAGAGCACGGACGACCGCACGCGCAGATCGCCGACGGGCTCCCCGACCACCTCGCCTTTCACGTGCAACTCGATGTCGGCACCCATCCGCTGCAGCACCTCGACGAAGCCGAGACGCGTGGGGTTCGCCGACATGTCCTCGAGCACGAGGTCGGAGCCCGGTGTGATTGCGGCCGCGACCGCGAAGAATGCCCCCGACGACGGGTCGCCCGGCACATCGAGCTCGAACGGCTGCGGCGCACCGGCGCGGACGCGCGCGGTGAGCCCGTCGTGTTCGAGTGGCGCCCCCAACGCGCCGAGCATCCTTTCGGTGTGGTCGCGGCTCAGCGCCGGTGACACGACCTCGGTCGTGCCCCGTGCCTGCAGGCCGGCGAGCAAGAGGGCCGACTTCACCTGTGCGCTCGCGATGGAGAGCTCATGCCGCGCACCCTGCAAGGACGAGCCGCGGATCACGAGCGGGGCGAGCGAACCGTCGCCGCGGCCGTCGATGTGTGCGCCCATGGCCCGCAACGGGCGCACGACGCGCGCCATCGGCCGCTGCCGGAGCGAGACGTCGCCGGTCAGCACCGAGAGGAACGGCCGGCCGGCGAGCGGTCCCGCCAGGACACGCATCGTCGTGCCGCTGTTCTCGCAATCGAGGACGTCGGCCGGTTCGGACCACCCGTCGACGCCGGCGCTCCGGACCACCACCGTGCCGCCTCGATGCCGCACCTGTACGCCGAGCTGCTCGAGCGCCGACCGGGTCGCGTGCACGTCGGCACCGGTCGCAAGATGTGTGATCGTGCTGCGCCCGTCTGCGAGCGCCGCGAACATCAGCGCGCGGTGCGAGATCGACTTGTCGCCGGGCAGTCGCAGCCGGCCGCGCAGTGGCCGCACGCCACCCGTCGAGATCTCCGCGGGCAGCGTCATGACAGGCCCGTGCGCGAGGTGCGGTACCCGATGTCGTGCAGAGCCGCTTCATAGCGGTCGGCGTCCGAGGCGCCGACGACGACCACGAGCACGCCCGCGCCGCCTTCGAGCGAGTGGGCGACCTCGATGTCGGCCACGTTCACTCCCAGGCGCCCGGCCAGCGTCAACACCTCTGCCATCACACCCGGGCGGTCGGGCACCGGGATGCGCAACTCCACCAGGTCGTCTGCCATCGACACGCCGACGGGCAGGTTACGACGCGCCGCGCTGGCGCGAGCCAGCAACACATCGAGCCCCGCGCGATCTCCATTCGCGACGAGCGTCCGTGCCGCGCCGAGTGCCTCCAGGTATGCATCGAGTGCGGTGAGGATCGCATCACGATTCGACGCGAGGATGTCGAGCCATATCGCCGGATGACTCGCCGCGATACGCGTCATGTCCCTGAAGCCCCCCGCCGCCAGCTGGAGCAGTGCGCGGTGCTCCTCCTCGTGCGTCGTGGCGACATCCATCAGCGTCGACGACGCAAGCTGCGGCACGTGACTCACGAATGCGACGAGCACGTCGTGGTGGTCGGGCGTGACGGTCACGACCTCGGCATCGAAAGATCGGAGCACGTTCCGGAGACGAGCGTGGGCGTCGTCGTCGGTCGTGGTCGTCGGCGTGAGCACCCACGTCGCGCCGACGAACAGGTCGCGGCGAGCGGCGTCGATGCCGTCCTGCTCGGAGCCCGCCATGGGATGGCCGCCGAGGAACCGTGCCGCGGCGTCGGGCCTTGCGCGTTCGACGGCCGCGATCACCGGCCCCTTCACCGAACCGACGTCGGTCACGAAACCCGCGCCGGCGTCGAGTGCATCGATGACGGTGTCGACGATTGCACCGACCGGCACCGCGACGAACACGATGTCGGCGCCACGTGCGGCGTCTTGCACACTCCCGGCGACCTCGTCGAGCGCGCCCAACGCCTTCGCACGCCCGAGCCGTTCGGCGTCGAGGTCGTAGCCGACCACCTCGTGGTCCGCCCCCGCGAGCGCGAGGCCGATCGACCCACCGACGAGACCCGTCCCGATGACGGCGATCCGCATCCGGGCCCTACTCGGGAAGGTCGTCGCGTAGCGAGCGCGCGCCTTCGAGGTACACGTGGTGGAGCTCCTTGCGCGTCTGCTCGCCGTAGAAGTGCATGAGCACACGGATCGTCCGCTTCATGCCGTGCCCGATGTTGAGCTCGCGCGCGCACAAGAGCGGCACGTCGCCGAGCCCGAGCGCTCGCGCCGCAGTGGCCGGAAACTCCGAGGTGAGGTCGTCGGTCGCCGTGAAGATGATGCTCACGAGATCCTCGTGCAGCACGCCGTTGCGCTCGAGCATCTCGTTCACCAGGGCCTGCGTCTTACGATCGATCTCTTCCTTCGAGTCGTCGTCGCAGGTCGTCGCGCCCCGCAAGGCCAGCAATCTCACGGGCGTTCACGTTACTCGGCGGCCCGCGCGGGCCCGTCGAGCGCGGCCCCGTACAGGGCGCGGACCTCGTCGGGC
>DASQHW010000049.1:0-2885 GCA_035631895.1 Acidimicrobiia bacterium
AAGGCACAGTTGCTCGAGGAGCTTGCCGAGTTCGTCGCTTGACGCACCGACTCTCGACCTCCCCTTGAGCGCTTCGCCGCTGCTCCGAGCCGGTGACCGCGGCGACGCGGTGCGCGACTTGCAGCAACGTCTTGTGACAACGGGCGCGCGGATCGTGGTGCATGGTCGGTTCGATGCCGGCACGGAGCGAGCAGTTCGTACGTTTCAAGAGCGCCGTGGTCTGCGGGTCGACGGCATTTGCGGACCCGAGACGTGGGGCGCGCTCATCGAGAGCGGGTTCGCGCCGGGCGATCGGCTGCTCTATCTGTGCCAGCCGATGCTGCGCGGTGACGACGTCGCCGTGCTGCAGCAGCGGCTCAACGCGCTCGGCTTCGACGCCGGCCGCGAGGACGGCATCCTCGGCCCGGCGACCGAGGCCGCGATTGGTGCATTCCAACGCGACGCCGGCCTGGCCGCGGACAGGGTGTGTGGGCCCGCGACGCTCGGCGCGCTTGAACGGCTCGGCTCGCTGGCCGGTGGTTCGGTCGCCACGGTGCGTGAGCGTGAGGCATTGCGCCGGAGGCGCCCTCGCCGGCTCGACGGTGTACGGGTGTTCGTCGCAGGCGATCTCGGCCTCGCGGCGTTGACGAGCACCATCGCCGGACACCTTCGTCGAGGCGGTGCCCTCGTGCTCGATACGTCGGGCGAGGACCCTTCGTTCGTCGCCGCGACCGCGAACCGGTTCGAGGCGGAGGTGTTCGTCGCGCTGACCACCGGGGCCGAACACGGTGCGCGTTGTGCGTACTTCGCCAACAACACGTTCCGCTCGGAGGGCGGTCATCATTTGGCCGAGCAGCTCACCGGGGCGCTCAGGAGCGTGCTCCCTGCGGTCGACGAACCAGTCGGTCGTACGTACCGACTCCTGCGCGAGACCCGCATGGCGGCCGTCGTGTGCGAGCTCGCCACACGCGGCGACGCCGACGCGATGGCATCGCTCGCGTGCCAGCTGCCCCTCTTGGCGCACGCGATCGTTGACGGTGTCCGGCGGGGGATCGAAGAACCGGTCGACGCGCAAGCCTGAACCGTCTCGGGCTGTGCCCGGCACGGGCCGCGCATGTGCTGCGGGCCTACGTCTGGATCTGTGAGCCGGGAGTCATCGCGCGGTAGATGCGCTCGAGGTCTTCGAGGTTGGCAAAGTCGATCTGCACTCGACCGTGGCGCGGACCCATCGAGATGCGCACCCGGGTCTCGAGATAATCGCCGAGCAACTCCTCGAGCTCGAGCAGCCCGGGGGGCCGCATGCCCACGCTGGTCGGCGCGTTCGCCGGCGCCTTGACCTCCGGCCTGTCCTCGTGCCGGCGGATCAGGCCCTCGACTTCACGCACCGACAGGTCGTCACCGACGGCACGACGGGCGACCTGTTCTTGGAAGGCCCGATCCGGCGTCCCGAGAATCGCGCGGGCATGCCCCATTCGCAGCGTGCCCTCCTTGAGGTAGCGCTGAATCGTGGGTGGCAGCTGCAACAGCCGGAGCGTGTTGGTGATCGTCGCCCGGCTCTTGCCCACTCGTGTCGCGACTTCGTCATGTGTGAACGAGAAGTCTTCGATCAGCTGCTGGTATGCCGCGGCTTCCTCGAGTGGATTGAGTTGCTCGCGCTGCACGTTCTCGACGATCGCCTGCTGGAGCATCGCCGCGTCGTCTGCGACTCGTACGATCGCGGGGATCGTCTGCAGGCCGACCCGCCGAGCAGCGCGCCATCTGCGCTCACCCGCGATCAGCTCGTAGCCATCGCCGGCAGCCCGTACGAGTACCGGCTGGAGGACACCCACCTCGCGGATCGACTCGGCAAGAGCGGCGAGCGATTCCTCGTCAAAATGCTCGCGCGGCTGTTGAGGGTTCGGCCGAATCAACGAGATCGGCAGATCCTCGAGACCGCCGATGGCTTCTGTGACCCCAGCGGGGATCAGTGCGCCCAGCCCTCTACCCAACCCGCCGGGTCGCGCCACGGCTCACCTCCTTGGCCAGCTCGCGATAGGCCAGCGACCCGCGAGACGAAGCGTCGAACACTGTGACAGGCTGTCCGAACGACGGCGCTTCGGAGATCCGAACTGTCCGCGGGACGACGGTGCGGTACACCTTAGTGCCGAAGTGGGCGCGCACTTCTCGCTCGACCTGCTCGGCGAGTTTCGTGCGTGCGTCGTACATCGTCAGCACGATCCCCCGGACATCGAGGCCGGGGTTGAGGTTGGTCTTCACGAGTGCGACGTTGCGCAACAGTTGTCCGAGCCCCTCGAGCGCGTAGTACTCACACTGGATCGGGACGAGGATGTCGTCCGACGCGGCCAGCCCGTTGACCGTCAACAGGCCCAGCGACGGAGGGCAGTCGATCAGCGTGAAGTCGTAGTCGTCGCGCACATTGGCAAGCGCGCGCCGGAGCTTCAACTCTCGAGAGAAGGCGGGGACGAGCTCGATCTCGGCACCTGCGAGGTCGATGGTCGCCGGCACGACGAAGAGGTTCCGCACGCTCGTCGGTTCGACGCAGTCGTCGATCGATGCGTCATTCATGATCACGTCGTAGATCGACCCGGCGACGTTGCGATGGCTGATGCCCATTCCCGTCGTCGCATTGCCCTGGGGATCGAGGTCGATCACGAGGACGCGGTATCCGAGCTCGGCCAATGCCGCCCCGAGGTTGACCGCCGTCGTGGTCTTGCCGACGCCGCCCTTTTGATTGGCGATCGAGATCACGCGCGGCAGCACCATCGGCTCTGGGGCCTCGCCGCCCTTTGCACGGATCGCGGCGAGCGTCTCGAGCGGCGGCGAATGCTCGACGACGACCTCCGGTGTATCTGCCGGCGTGGGAGCGGTGCTGTCGGCTTCCGCAGCGACGTCGTCACCGGGCCCAA